>CAYWZR010000077.1:0-10229 GCA_964462885.1 uncultured Nitrospirota bacterium | reverse complement strand
ATCTTCATGCTTCTTGAGCAAATCTCATCAGAAAAGCCGAGTGTTCAGATACAGTACAGGAGCGTGGTCCGGGAGGAAGGCAACCCAAAGGCTGTTTCGATGATTCAAGATGTTTTCGATATAGAGGACGCTTGGTGGCGGGGAATCGGCGTTCTTCCGGAAAGTGGTTTAAGACTTGGCTCAGGATTTTCTAAGTGGGATGCAATTAGAAGGTTCGGCATTGAACGTTTTCAAATTGAAGAGCCGTCGGTTTGCCAATGCGGGGATGTTTTAAAAGGAGTAAAGGTTCCTACTGAATGTAAGTTGTTTGGGAAGTCATGTACTCCAGAAAGGCCGGTGGGCGCTTGCATGGTAAGCACAGAGGGCAGTTGCGCGGCCTATTACAAGTACATACTGCAAAACAAATAGAGGATAAAGGCGAGTTCTTAAGGATAAATATTTTGGAAGACAGAATTCTTATGGAGCATGGCAGCGGCGGCAGGATGATGAGCAGACTCATACGGGATCTGATCGCACCTGCTTTTGATATGGAAAGCCTGGCGGATTCCGCAGTGATCGAGCTAGGCTCTTCTGGCAGGACGGCTCTGACCACAGATAGTTACGTTATCTCTCCCTTGTTTTTTCCTGGAGGAGACATTGGAAAACTTGCCGTTTGTGGAACTGTGAATGATCTTTCGATGATGGGCGCCCTGCCTCTTTTTCTTACCGCTGGGTTTATTCTTGAGGAAGGATTGCTTCTGAGCGACCTTAGAAAAATTGTGTCTTCCATGGCCGAAACCGCTCGGCGGGCAGGGGTTAAAATAGTCGCTGGTGACACCAAAGTTGTGGAACATGGCAAGTGCGACGGCATGTTTATAAACACGGCAGGCGTAGGTGTGATTTCTGAAAAACAGACGATATTACCAGAGACTATAAGACCGGGTGATCGTGTTATTGTAAGCGGCCCGATAGGTACCCACGGTATTGCTATCATGGCGGAACGAAATGGTCTTACCTTTGCTCCACCCATCCTGAGTGATACAGCTCCATTAAACTATCTTGTGGCGGATATGCTCAAGGCTTGTTCCGGCATTCGCATGATGCGGGATCCGACGCGAGGCGGTTTGGCAAGCACCCTTAAAGAAATCTCTGATGAAGTATCTTGTCGTATCCTCCTGCAGGAGGATACGATCCCGGTTCTTCCTGGAGTGCGCGGCGCTTGCGAGCTTCTCGGTCTCGATATGCTGTATGTGGCTAATGAAGGTGTTCTGGTTGCGATTGTCAAAAAAGAAGAAGCCGACATATTGCTGGAGGTTATGCGGAATTATCCACTGGCTCGTGATGCCGCCATTATCGGTGAAGTAGAAACCCAAGCCGACAGCAAGCTTCTGCTTGAAACCAGCGCTGGCGGCACCCGAATTCTGGACTTGCTAATAGGCGAACAGCTACCCCGGATTTGTTGAATGGTTGTTGAAAACTTCAGGATGTTTTTGATGTAATAAAAAGTCGTCCTCATGCTCATTTGTCTGCTGTATTTATAGGCCTGTGTTGTTTGGGGGTTGAATTGTTTCTCGCATTATTTATCCAGTTCAAAAATATTTTAAATTTTGTTTTCTTATGCTATGACTATAAACCAAAATTGTAGCTCGCCCTACAATTTTGTAGTACAAAAATGAGGCAACCGACTACTTTAAGTAGGTTTTAAAAAGAGTTGCTTAATCTGCTGACATATTCTAAATCTTTCTAAATCTTTCTAAAATTTGATGTTTTTGGAAAAATCAAAAAGTGTGAAAATGTCGTTTGGGCCATCGGGATAAATATTAATGTTATCAATGTATTATGAGAGGTCATATTGTTTGTAGCTCTTCTCAAAATAGCAGTCTTTTTAGAGGTTTTTCGAAAATATCAAAATCTAACATCTCAGGCTCTACAGTTTATAAATCTTCAATTTTGGCACACACTTTGCAATGTATCTAAGTACGATTTAAAAAAAACATAAAAGGGAGAATGTAGCAGATGAAAAAAATATTCGTACTTGTAGCGGCATTAATCATTACACTGGCAGGTTTTATTTTCACCATTCCAGCGGCGGAAGCAGGTGGTGAGATTAAGATCAACGACACCAAATCATTTAGCATTGGAGCTGGCTTAAGGACCAGCCTGAACATTGTGGAGGATGGCGCTCCGAATGGGGATGACAACTTAAAAAAAATCTCTGTGGATAACATAAGACTCTATACGTCCGGTCAGGTTCATGAAAAGATTAAACTGGAATTCAATACTGAGCATTCTGGAGGTGATGTACAGATCCTAGATGTAGTTGCCAAACTTGAATTCACAGACCTTTTCAACATATGGGCCGGTCGTTTTCTTCCACCAAGTGACCGTTCCAACTTAGACGGTCCTTATTATCTCAACACCTGGGCTTTCCCTCTTGTACAGGCTTATCCAGCCATCTTTGCTGGGCGTGACAACGGTTTGGCTATCTGGGGACAGGTTGGAGAAGGGCAGTTCAAGTATCAGGTAGGTGCTTTTGAAGGCCGGGATGGCGTTGGAACGTCAAATGCCAAAGATAATCTCCTTTATGCGGCAAGGCTTACATACAATTTTTGGGATCCTGAACCCGGATACTATAACAGCAGCACTTATTATGGAGCCAAGGATGTGCTGGCTATAGGTCTTGTGTTGATGTCTCAAAATGATGGTGCGGGCACGGCTACTACTTCCGGGAATTTCAGAGGCTGGAATATTGACGTACTTATGGAGAAGAAGCTTGGCAGCGTTGGCGTAGTGGACCTGGAAGGTGCTTATTACAATTACGACCTGGATGATGTTGCTGATGCTTCTTACTTAACCCAGGGCAATGCTTACTTTGTGCTTGCCAGTTACCTACTGCCCAACAAGATTGGTATCGGCCAGCTTCAGCCGAATATCCGTTACCAGAGTTTCGATCGGGACAACTCCAATGGTGGAGTCAATACTGGTGATCGAACACGTTTTGAAGTGGGCCTGAATTACATTATAGATGGCCACAACGCACGTGTTACACTTCTTTTTGCTAAAGATGAAGACAAGGGTGCGAACACCAGTGCTAACAGTATGCTCTTAGGTTTGCAACTCCAGATATAACCAGATATGAATTAGTAAATATTAGTTACTGCAAATGGAGTAAGAATTCATTTAATTTTTAAAAAAAATCTAAAAAAAATTAAAAATATTTTATTAAAGTTAAGGAGTATAACAATGAAAAAAGAAGTTTTTTTCAAAAAAATTGGAATCAGTTTGATTTCGTTAATAACATTTGTTGGGCTTTTCTTGCCCACGGCTCAGGCTGCCGAAACTATAAAGGTCGGCATTCTGCATTCTCTCTCAGGAACAATGGCTATAAGTGAAACGTCACTCAAAGATGTGGCTCTTATGAGTATTGAGGAAATCAATGCCAAGGGAGGCGTACTTGGTAAAAAGCTGGAAGCCGTAGTTGTTGACCCTGCCTCTAATTGGCCGCTTTTTGCCGAAAAGGCGCGCGAGTTGATTCAGAAGCACAAAGTAGCTGTTGTTTTTGGCTGCTGGACATCTGTCTCAAGAAAATCTGTTCTGCCAGTTTTCGAAGAGTTAAACGGCTTACTATTCTATCCGGTGCAATACGAGGGTGAAGAGTCGTCCTATAACGTATTCTACACAGGAGCTGCTCCGAACCAGCAGGCGATTCCTGCGGTTGAATATCTAATGAGTGAAGATGGTGGCGAAGCAAAGCGTTTTGTGCTCTTGGGAACAGATTATGTTTACCCGCGCACAACCAATAAGATTCTTCGCTACTTTTTGCGCTCTAAAGGTGTAAAGGATAAAGACATCTGGGAAACTTACACCCCATTTGGCCACAGCGATTATCAAACCATTGTTGCTAAGATAAAGAAGTTCGCAGCCGGCAAACCAACTGCGGTGATCTCAACAATCAATGGTGACTCGAATGTTCCCTTTTATAAGGAGCTTGGCAATCAGGGTTTAAAAGCCGAGGACATACCGGTTATCGCATTCTCGGTAGGAGAAGAGGAACTTCGTGGCATTGATACAAAACCCCTTGTTGGGCATCTTGCCGCATGGAACTACTTTATGTCGATAGATACGCCGGAAAACAAGACGTTTATCAAAAAATGGAATGCCTATGTAAAAAAGAACAATCTTCCCGGCGGTGCTAAGCGTGTTACAAACGACCCCATGGAGGCGACCTACATCGGCATTAACATGTGGGCTCAGGCAGTTGAGCAGGCAGGTACCACTAATGTTGATGCTGTACGTCAAGCAGTTGGTTATCAGACTTTTAAATCGCCATCCGGCTTTGAAATAAAGATGGATGCAAAGAATCACCATCTTCACAAGCCCGTGGTCATTGGTGAGATCAGGGAGGACGGGCAGTTCGATATTGTTTGGCAGACTGATGGGCCGATTCGTGCTGATGCCTGGAGTCCCTACATTCCTGACAGCGCCAAGAAGGTAGCCGATTGGACTTACCCTTGGGTCTGTGGTAATTGCACAGCACCAAAATTTAAAAACTAAAACAGCCCATGGCATTGTTCTTTGCCATTGGTAGTACTAGATATGCTCAAAAAACAGAGTGTTAAAGGCAGAGGGCTAAAGGCGTAAGATTTAAACACGCTTTTACCCTTTGCCTTGTGCCTTCAGTAGTCCTTGTTTTTAAAATCTTATTTTTTTAAATAATCTATCTATGCTGTATGAGAGTGATGATTAATAGACAATTCATATACCTACTTCTTACCCTGCTTATAGTGTTATGTTCGATCGAAACATATGCTTTTGACAGTAATGCTGGCGGGATCACCGGCAAGGAACTTGAAGAGTCCTTACTTGGGCTCGGAGCCAAAAATCGTAAGACCATCAAGCGATCTATAAAAAATATTGAAGCACTAGGAGATTCCATTCTTGCTTTGCCTGCCCTCGAAGCCCTTCTCGAAAGACGTTTAAAGGCAGACGACAAAAACCACAGGATTTTGATTTTGGACGAAACCGGAACTTCAGCTCGTGATGTGATTGCAGGGAATATTGTGCCTGTTGAAGGGCTCAAACTGCGTACACCGATGATCAATAATTACATAAGACGTTTATTGCGCCTTGTAATCGCACAATTGAAACTAAGTTCGCCTAATATCAACGATCGGCTTTTAGCTGTTGAAGAACTACTGAAACATCCACGTGAGGAATTTCGTGAAACAGTGAGCAAGGCATTGAGCAATGAGACGGATTCCAGAGTCGCTGATTCACTTAGCCTGTTGATGGCCTTGATCGATCTTAATTGCGATGACTCCGAGCGTAGAGTGGAAGCCATCTCCATTATAGGTGCATCCGGAAGTATAGATTTCAAGTCTGAACTTCAGGAGTTATTGGAAAAAAATGACGATGGTAGCTATGTCGAACCCAATGAGGAAGTGCGCAAAGTTGCACGGAAAACTATAAAAGGTATAGAAAATAAACAGCTTTTTATAAACCAGGTGGGCAACCTCTTCTACGGTATAAGTCTTGGCAGTGTGCTTTTGCTTGCGGCCATGGGGCTTGCTATAACCTTTGGTCTTATGGGCGTTATTAATATGGCCCATGGCGAGATGCTGATGCTTGGCGCCTATTCAACCTATGTCATACAGAATCTTTTCAATGCCTACCTTCCATCCCTTTTTGACTGGTACCTGCTGGCAGCCATACCAACAGCCTTTGCAGTAAGCTGTCTGGTAGGAATGGTTCTGGAACGATCCGTCATTCGCTATCTATACGGACGTCCCCTTGAGACACTGCTTGCTACCTGGGGCATCAGTCTTGTCCTTATACAGACCGTAAGGTCTATCTTTGGGGCTCAGAATGTAGAGGTGGCAAATCCTTCCTGGTTGTCCGGTGGGATAGAACTTCTTCAAGGTGTTGTTTTGCCTTACAGCCGGCTTGCCATTATTGTTTTTGTCGTTTTTGTCGTTACTCTGGTCTGGGCGCTTTTTCAGCGCACAAGGCTTGGACTTAATGCCCGTGCCGTTATTCAAAATAGGCCCATGGCTGCATGCATGGGGATAGCCACTTCGCGGGTGGATATGTGGACATTTGGCCTCGGCTCCGGTGTAGCCGGTCTTGGAGGTGTCGCTCTTTCTCAAATCGGTAATGTTGGGCCTGAACTGGGTCAGTTATACATAATAGATTCTTTTATGGTGGTTGTACTTGGCGGTGTGGGAAAAATTGCCGGTACTGTTGCAGGTGCAATGGGACTTGGAATTGTAAATAAGTTTCTTGAACCTGTTTCCGGTGCTGTTTTGGGAAAAATAATTGTTCTGTTACTGATCATTCTTTTCATTCAAAAACGACCTCAGGGAATTTTTGCACTCAAGGGCCGTACGGTGGATAATTAATATGCCCGGTCCACTCTTTAACAGTATCACTACCACTAAAACTAAAATACTTTCCAGACGAGGATGGATTGTTACAGGATTTCTGAGTTTTTTTGCCCTTATCGTACTTCCTACACTCAATTTGTTAATGCCGCAGGATTCTATAATATATGTCCCTGATTATGTAATTACACTTCTGGGCAAGTTTATCTGCTATGCAATTGTAGCTTTGGCGGTCGACCTTATATGGGGATATACAGGTATTTTGAGCCTCGGTCATGGTGTCTTCTTCGCCCTTGGTGGTTATGCAATGGGGATGCATCTTATGCTAAATATCGGGAACCAAGGGGTTTACCGCAGTGAGCTTCCAGACTTCATGGTTTTCCTGGACTGGAAGGAACTTCCCTGGTACTGGTACGGTTTCGATAACTTTACTTTTGCATTAGTTATGGTGGTATTGGTGCCGGCGCTGCTTGCTTTTGTTTTTGGTTTTTTCGCATTCCGGTCACGTATTAAAGGGGTCTATTTTGCAATTATCACACAGGCTATGACCTATGCTATTATGCTACTTTTTTTCAGAAACGACACTGGCTTTGGTGGGAACAACGGTCTTACTGATTTTAAGAGTATAATTGGTTTTTCTCTTCAGGAACCATCTACAAAACTGGGCTTGTATTTGGCATCGGTACTTTTTCTTTTGTTTAGTTATCTCCTATGCCGTTATATTGTCACATCAAAATTGGGCCGGGTCCTAAGTGCCATTAGGGATGCGGAGGGAAGGGTAATGTTTTCAGGTTACAATCCCATACGTTATAAACTTTTTGTCTGGACTCTTTCAGCAATTCTTTGTGCAATAGCAGGTGCCCTCTATGTTCCTCAGGTGGGTATTATAAATCCCAGTGAGATGCAGCCGGGAAACTCTATCGAGATGGCAATATGGGTTGCAGTGGGAGGACGCGGAACACTTATCGGGGCAATAGCAGGAGCTATCTTAGTCAATAGCGCCAAAAGCTGGTTCACGGTTGCTTTACCCAACCTGTGGCTTTATATGCTTGGATCTCTTTTTATTGTGGTTACTCTGTTTTTACCCCGCGGCCTGGTAGGATTCTTTGACCGTTTCAAATCGATTAAAAATAAAAAAGGCGATTTATAAACAGACTCTAAGTAGTAAACAATACAAGGCGATAATATGGAAAAGCTAGAGAAAAAGCATTCACAGATGTTACAGACGCATGCCCAAGGAAGCATTGGTGAGTATGGGGCTCATGTCTCACAACGAGATGTTGTTGATACGAGTCATAAGGTAATTCTATATATTGAAAAGGTGACTGTAAGTTTCGATGGATTCAAGGCGCTTGATGACTTGACTCTTTATGTGGATGACGGAGAACTCCGGTGTATTATAGGTCCTAACGGTGCGGGTAAAACCACCCTTATGGATGTGATTACAGGGAAAACAAGACCTGACCAAGGAACTGTTTTTTTCGGGCAGACCATGGATTTAACCAAGCTTTCCGAGTACGAGATCGCCAGAATGGGAATCGGACGCAAATTTCAAAAACCAACTGTATTTCATAGTCACACGGTGTTTGAAAATCTCGAGTTAGCCATGCATACCAATAAGGGAGTATGGCATAGTTTGTTTACGCGGTTAAGCGGCGAAGAGCATGACCGTATCGAAGAGACTCTGGAGACGATAGGTCTTAAAAACTATGCGCGTTATCACGCCGGTTTATTATCACACGGCCAAAAGCAGTGGCTTGAAATAGGAATGTTACTTATGCAAAATCCAAAGCTGCTTTTAGTAGACGAACCTGTTGCCGGTATGACGCACCAGGAAACAGAACGTACAGCAGAGCTGCTCAATTCCATGGCTGGTAAACATTCTGTGGTTGTAGTAGAACATGACATGGAGTTTGTTCGTTCCATAGCACGCAAAGTGACTGTGTTACATGAGGGCCGAGTGCTGGCAGAAGGCAGTATGGACAAAGTCCAAAACGACGAACGGGTTATTGAAGTATATCTGGGAGCAGCTTGAATATGCTCAATATAAAAAACCTAAATCAATATTATGGAGAAAGCCACACACTGTGGGATGTCAACCTGAACGTACCTGAAGGGTCCTGTACGTGCATTATGGGTCGTAACGGAGTTGGCAAAACCACTCTTCTTAAGACCGTTATGGGACTACTTTCCGTAAAGTCTGGCAGTATAAGCTTTGAAGGTGATGATATAACAACCATGCCTCCTGAAAAACGTTCCCGACTAGGCATAGGCTACGTACCTCAAGGGCGAGAGATTTTTCTGCGGCTGACCGTAAAAGAAAATCTCAGTCTGGGCCTTGCAGCACGTCGTGACGGTATGAAAGAGGTTCCTGAGATGATATATGAAATTTTTCCTGTCTTGAAAAAAATGTTGCAGCGTATGGGCGGGGATCTATCCGGGGGACAACAGCAGCAGCTTGCCATAGGCCGTGCTCTTGTTACAAACCCGTCTCTTTTAATATTGGATGAAACGACAGAGGGGATACAACCTAACATAGTCCGTGAGATAGCTGACATAATAACCCATTTGAATGTTGAGCAGAAAATGACGGTATTACTTGTTGAGCAAAAACTTCCTTTTGCCAGGCGTGTTGCACATCGTTTCTGTATTATGGAAAAAGGTAGAACCGTTGCAGACGGCGCCATGTCCGAGTTGAATGAAGAGCTTATCAGCAGACATCTGACTGTATGACATCTCTGCACTTCTGTAATATATTAAAAATATATTGAATTCTACAGTAGAAACATCTGGCTGGCTTGCTGAATTGAACTTGGTTTTTGGCTGTGCTGGTTCCAAGACGATACTTGCCAGTCGACGGCACCAGGGGCCCTTACAAGTTCAAAGACCCTTTTACCCAGAGCCGGATGGTACATGTCATACTTATTTGCTCCATCCCCCAGGAGGTGTGGTGGGTGGTGATAGTTTGAACATTAACATTACGGTAGAGAAGAACGCACACGTAGTGATTACCAGCCCATCAGCAGGTAAGTTTTATCGTTCAAAAGGGCTAAGTGCCAAACAGTGTAACCATTTAATAGTCGCCCCGCATGGCTCGCTTGAATGGTTTCCAATGGAAACCATAGTCTTTGACGGAGCAAAGGGAAAAACAACGACTCGTGTTGAACTCTCTTTAGGTGGTAGTTTTATGGGTTGGGAGATACTTTGTCTGGGCCGGCCTGCATCAGGACATAATTATAATAAAGGCAGCTTCAGTCAGTCGCTGGAACTCTGGCAAGCTGGAAAACCCCTATGGATCGAACGCGCAGATTTTCAAGGAGGCGGCCCTTCAATGACCTCAAGATGGGGCCTGTCCGGCTATCCAGTTACGGCAAGTTTTATCTGTGTTACAAGTGATATGAAATTAAAAGGGATGATTCAAGATGTTATTGATGCGATGCGGGGTGAAGATCTGATGAGTGTTACTCAGCTTGACCAGGTAATTGTATGCCGCTATCTTGGTGATCATGTGGAGCGGGCAAAAAAGTTTTTTATATCTGTTTGGGCGCTTTTACGTCCTTATGTATTGAAACGCAGTATTTGTGCGCCCCGTATCTGGAATACATGACAAAAGATTTATAAAGATGGAATTGTTGGTAAAAGAAGCAAAAGGAGGCACAAAATGGAGTTGACACCTCGGGAAAAAGACAAGCTCTTAATATTTACGGCAGGGCTTCTTGCGGAACGACGCAAGGAACGTGGAATTAAACTTAATTACCCTGAAACAGTTGCCTATATATCTGCCGCCATACTGGAAGGAGCACGCGAGGGACGAAGTGTATCGGACTTGATGAGTTATGGGACCACCCTGCTTGCCCGCAGTGACGTAAT
>CAYWZR010000076.1:1789-10273 GCA_964462885.1 uncultured Nitrospirota bacterium | reverse complement strand
TACATAAAAGATTCATAAGTATTTTATAAATATTCTTTAGATTAAGGTGTATACCCTATTATTATTTATGCTATTTTATCTCTTTTTTCTTAAAGATTACATGTTATTTTTCTAATATGACCATAGTCAGGCAATAAAAAACTAGGTAATGACTCTGTCAATATTGCACAAAATTAAGCTTAAAGATTTTAAGGAATAGATTTTTTAAAAGTTTTCTAAACAAAGGACATACATATGATACTTGTTGTTGGTGGTGCAGGCTATATCGGTTCGCATATAAACAAGCTTTTAAATAAAAAAGGTTATAAAACCGCTGTATTTGATAATTTAATATATGGTCATAGAGAGCTTGTCAAGTGGGGGGATTTCATCTTAGGTGACCTGGCTGATATAGAACAAATAAGGCTCGTCTTTAAGAAAAACCCTATCAAGGCTGTTATGCATTTTGCAGCTCTTGCATATGTTGGAGAGTCGGTTGAAGATCCTCAAAAATACTACATAAATAACGTTGCTAACACATTAAACATTTTGCAGATAATGAGAGAGTTTGATGTAAAGCACTTTATCTTCTCGTCAACTTGTGCAACCTATGGTAACCCGGTAAAAACTCCAATATCCGAGGATCACCCTCAGAACCCCATAAATCCGTATGGACAGAGCAAATTGATGGTGGAAAAGATTCTCTCTGATTACAGTAATGCCTATGGATTAAAGTATGTTGCCTTAAGATATTTTAATGCAGCCGGTGCAGATGCCGATAATGAAATTGGAGAGTGGCATGAACCGGAAACCCACTTGATACCATTAGTACTGGATGCAGCTATTGATAAAAGGGAAAATATAAAAATCTTTGGAACAAACTATGATACTCCTGATTCTACGTGTATAAGAGACTACATTCACGTTACGGACTTGGCAGATGCACACATATTGGCCTTGGAGTATTTGTTTAATGGCGGGAAAAGCGATGTTTTCAACCTTGGAAACGGCAATGGATTTTCAGTTATGGAAGTTATAGAAACAGCAAGAAGGATAACCGGAAGGGAAATTGTAAGCGTTGCATCTCCAAGAAGACCTGGAGACCCGGCAGTGCTTGTGGGAAGCGCACGGAAAGCAACAGAAATTTTAAATTGGAAACCACAATACTTTGAGCTAAACAATATTATTGAAACAGCTTGGTATTGGCATCAAAAATACCAGGGCAAGTAGGCAGTAATAAAGGAGTATTAATGTATTTAATAGTGGGCTCAGGCCTGTCAGGTATTGTAATTGCCGAAAGAATAGCAAACGTATTAAAAAAAGAAGTACTAATAATTGAAAAAAGAGATCATATCGCCGGCAATATTTATGATTTTAAAGATAAAAATGGAATTTTTATCCATAAATACGGCCCTCACGCCTTTCATACCAATAGCAAAAAAGTATGGGACTATTTAAGTAGATTTACAGATTGGTACCCATATTATCACAAAGTCAGAGCGGTAGTTGACGGCATAGAAGTACCACTTCCCTTTAACTTAAATTCCATCTACAAAGTATTTTCACCTAACCTGGCGGCTAAATTAGAAGATAAGCTTATCAAAAGTTTTGGTTACAATGAAAAAATTCCGATTCTCAAACTGAAAGAGTTTGATGATAAGAGCTTACAATTTTTATCAAATTATATTTATGAGAAAGTGTTTCTTGGATACACGTTAAAACAGTGGGGATTAAGTCCGGAAAAACTTTATTCTTCTGTTACTGCGAGAGTACCTGTATATATAAGTAGGGATGACAGGTATTTTCAGGATAAATACCAGGGAATTCCTGAAAACGGCTATACAGCTATGGTCGAGAATATCCGGGATAATCCTCTTATAAAGATTGAACTGAACACGGATTATCAAGATATTAAAAATAAAATTAAATACGAAAAACTGATTTATACCGGATGTATTGATGAGTTCTTTGATTTTAAGTTCGGAGAGCTTTGTTACAGAAGTCTTAACCTGAAACCTAAAACTTATGACGTAGAGTTTTTTCAGTCATTGGCACAAATGAACTATCCTG
This sequence comes from uncultured Nitrospirota bacterium, assembly GCA_964462885.1. Classification (GTDB taxonomy): domain Bacteria; phylum Nitrospirota; class Thermodesulfovibrionia; order SZUA-242; family SZUA-242; genus JALUUO01. Next base: position 8,224 of record CAYWZR010000076.1, on the reverse strand, counting down.
AAAACCATGACTATACACGTATTACTGAGTATAAATATTTTTTAAACACACAAGCTTCAGCAACAACTGTTTCGTACGAGTATCCCCAGAACTATGAGATTAATAAAAATGATCCGTATTATCCAATCCCAAACGAAGATAATAACAATATGTACATAAAATACAAAGACGAATCCGAGAAACTTGATGATGTAATATTTGTAGGAAGACTAGCAGAATACAAGTACTATAACATGGACCAGATTATAGCAAGGGCGTTGGAAGTATTTGAGACGGTTTTTTAAATGGCTGAAACTGAACTTCCCTTACTAACTGTCAATATACTTGCATATAACAGGAAAGAAGAGGTAAAAACAACCTTAAACAACATCATAAATAATCTTGATTATCCTGAAGATAAACTAGAGATTATTGTTAATGACAACGCGTCCGCTGATGGAACATCTGAAATGATTGCAGATGAATTCCCTCAGGTTAAATTGATAAAAATACCCGAAAACGTAGGAATTGCAGGGTGGAATTACGGTTTTGTAAATGGTAAAGGAGAGTATTTTCTTGTATTGGATGATGACTCTCATCCAGTTGAGGGAGTAAAGGATGCTGTTGTTTTTATGGAGGAGAATAAAAACATAGGCATTTTGGCCTGTAAAATAATAGGAGGAGCCTTTAAGACCGAAAACCTTACACACCTGCAAGATTGGATAGGGTTTATAGGAGCCGGAGCAATAATTAAAAGAGATGTTATAACTAAAGTGGGAGGTTATGGAAGTTGGATGTTTATATATTCCCATGAGTGGGAGTATGGCATAAGGGTATTAGATGCAGGATTTGATATCAAATATTTTGAAAAGTGTGTTGTAAACCACAGAACTTCAACCATCAACAGAAGCTTTGAACGGTTGAGGACTTATACAACAAGAAATGAACTGGCAATAATTTATTTATCTTTTCCATGGGAAAAAATACCTGCGCTACTTGCTCGAACTATTTTCTGGAATATGTTGAGATTCAGAAAAGAAGGAGTTCCCAGTATTTTTTATCCTTTAACAGGATTTATATTATTCCTAAAGCTTATCCCTGCAATTAAGAAAAAAAGAAAAGTTGTAGATCAAAAGGTGCAAAACATCTATAGTTCAACTTTCTGGTCTGTTCGGCCTGTTTTAGGGCTGGTGCCTAAAAAAATAAAATCACTACTCGTTGGAAAATCAACTCATGTTTAATTCATAACATAGAGTTTAAATATTTAAATAAATATTAAGGATAATTATGACAAATACAAATAACCCTGTACTACCTTTTGTTGCAATTCTTGTAAATAACTGGAATAGAAAAGCTGATCTTATTAACCTTTTTAACGCATTACGGAATCTGGAGTACGACCGCAACCGATATAAAATAGTTCTTGTGGACAATGCCTCCACAGACGGGTCAGTGGAGGCTGTAAGGGATCAATTTCCAGAAGTAATAGTGCTCCAGAACAAAGAGAACCTCGGCAGTACCGGCGGTTTTGATTCAGGACTTAGATATATTCTGCAAGAAACAGCCGGCAAGTTTGACTACATTTGGCTTCTTGACAATGATGCACTGGTTGACCCCTCAGCCCTCATAGAACTGGTAAAAGTTGCAGAGTTGGATCCGAAAATTGGATTGGTCGGATCGAAGATAATGAACCCTGACACGCCAGATAATATTGTGGAAATCGGAGTGCATATGAGCTGGCGTTACGGAACCGTTTTGCCCAACCTTAGAAATATTCCAAACAGGGAAGGTTTGAAGGATTACTATGATGTTACAGCAGTTGCAGGATGTTCTGCGATGGCAAGGGTTTCAGCCATTAAAAAAGTCGGTCTTATGGATGAACGGTGTTTTGTCTATTGGGATGACATGGAATGGGGAATTTCCTTTAGGCGTCATGGCTATAGGGTTGTAGCCGTGACTGGATCAGCTGCTTATCATCGTTCATTTTCTGAAAGACGTGTCTGGTCTCCTGCAAATGGATATTATGAAGTTAGAAACCGTTTGTTGGTTTTCAGTAAGCATACAAGAGGGTTGAACCGTATTTTATCCCTCTTTAATATTGTCCGGACGGCTACAAAGAAGAATTGCTCACTCTGGATTTCTGGCAGAACCAAGATGGCTAAGCTTCAAATGTTATCTTTTGTCGATTTTATCCGCAATAAATGGGGGAAATATAGTTACGAGACAAGTTTGCCAAATAACAATGACTATATCAAAAACTTCTCTGACTACAAACGGTTTATAGTTATCCCTTCAGGTGATATTTCATCATTTGAAAATACAATTAAACAGATTCGGGAACAAGTAAAAAACCCTTATATCTGTTTGCTGGTTACGATCAATCGTGTTAACCTCTTTTCAGATGCTGATGCTGATGAAACAATAGTCTTGGATTTCACAAAAAAGAATGCTTACCTGAAAACATTAATAACTCTCCTACGAAAAAAATTTGATATTGCCGTGGTTCCTCCGCACGGAACACTTGGAACTTTTAATTATCTAGCCTATACGGTAAAGAAAACATGCATATTAGATGAAGATAAAAACCTTTTCAAGTTGGATCAGCAGGGAGGCAATTTATGGAAGCTTCCGATGTCGATCATTGTCGGAGAGGTTTTTTCATGTCTAATATTTCCAATTGTATTCTTGTTTAGCTTTCGTTATAAGACCAGAGTTGCTGATGAAACAATTCTCGACTAATCCAGCTAGGAACTGGTAGGCCTGGTGGAATCGTGATTAAACTTTCGCCATTTCTTGTAACTTTTAATAAAGCCTTTGTCCTACGGCTCGTAAAATGAGGCTGAATTGAGTATTACTGGTTGAAGAGCCAGGACAAACGACTTGTCGGACTTTATATGCTTAAAATAGGCGGTTCTCAAATGGCCTATAAAAATAGCATATAATTCAACATATTGCGATTATTCTCCAGGGAATCTTCTTTTATTTGAGGCGCTGAAGCGAGCCTTTAACTCCAACAAATTTAATAGTATAATAAGTTACATCGCTTACGTTGAGAGATTCAGACGGTGGAGGGGGGCAAAAGTCAGCTCTAATGCCAGGCTGTTATATTCCCGAATCGGCCATTGGCTCTGCTTTATGGATATATACCAACAGATTATTTTCAAGCTTATGCTGAAGATACCTAGAGTCAAATAATTTGGGCTAATTTTTTATATATGCTATATTATTAAACTATTAATTCCGAGGTAAATAAGATGCAAAAAGTACCAATGACCCCATCAGGGTACAAAAAACTAGATAGTGAGTTGAATCATCTTCTTAAGGTTGAGCGGTCTAAGAATATAAAGGATATTGCCGAAGCCCGTGCTCATGGAGACCTTTCGGAAAATGCCGAATATCACGCAGCCAAAGAACGGCAGTCCTTTATTGCCGGTCGGATCTCAGAGCTTCAGGAAAAGCTCGCCTTGGCCGAGGTTATAGATCCTTCGCGCATTACAAGTGATAAGATTGTATTCGGTGCTACTGTGCGCCTTTTTGACCTGGATAGTGATGAAGAAAAATGCTACATGCTGGTAGGCCCTGATGAGGGTGATGTAAAAAACGGCAGAATTTCGGTAACATCACCGATCGGACGTGCTTTGATAGGCAAGTATGTCGGAGATGAAGTCTCGGTAAGGACTCCAGCCCGGACCATGGAACTCGAAGTTCTTGATATAAAATTTGAGTAGATTTTCTGAGGCTATCCTTATCGATAACCAGGAAGTGGCAAAGGCTCACTTCGTGGCTACCCTGAAAACCCTCAAGTCTGCACTTGTGCCCAAGGCTGGTCAGTTCTTTATGCTAGGGCTGAGTGCTGGTAGTGATCCTCTTCTTAAACGTCCTTTTAGCCTTTTTCAAATAACTTCCGAGGGTTTTGTACAAATACTTTATCGCGTAAAAGGAAAAGGCACCCGGCTTATGAGAAGTTTGAAACCTGGAACTGTTCTTAAGATACTGGGTCCGCTTGGAAAAGGTTTTCCGCTGCCTGCGGCAGGCAAACAACCGCTGCTTGTGGGAGGCGGTCTGGGTATTGTTCCGCTGGTGGCTCTTGCGGAATCAATTAAACAGAACTCTCCAAAGGTTTTTGTCGGTGCTAGAAATAAAGACGAAATTCTGGTACAGGATGTTATTTCTAAAACAGGCGCTCATATGGAAATAGCCACAGATGATGGAAGTCACGGAAGACGAGGGTTTGTTACCGAGATGTTTGAGGATTTTTTAAGTAAATCCACAATTTCTCTTTCATCATACGTGCTGTATGGCTGCGGTCCAACGCCAATGCTTAAATCGCTTTCGGATATTGCAGGCCGGCTGGGAGTAGAAGGCTATGTATCTCTTGAGGAACATATGGCCTGCGGAGTCGGAGCATGCATGGGCTGTGTTGTAAAAATAAAAACACCTGCCGGTTACAGTTACAAACGTGTCTGTAAAGAGGGACCGGTCTTTCCCGTAAATGAGGTTTTATTTACTCCATGAGCAGACTTGCCGTCAACATAGGGCCGCTTCGCCTCAAAAACCCGGTGATGACGGCTTCCGGCACATTCGGTTACGGTCAGGAGTATGCAGAATTCATTGATTTGAACAGGCTGGGCGCTGTAGTGGTAAAGGGTATATCTCTTGAGCCTATGGAGGGGAATCCTGTGCCGCGCGTATTTGAAACTCCGTGTGGAATGCTTAATGCTATTGGGCTTCAGAATGTAGGACTTGATGTCTTTCGTAAGGAAAAACTTCCATTTCTCAGACAGTTTGACACCGCAGTTATCGCCAATGTACTTGGAAATTGCGTTGACGAATATGTTTTACTGGTACAACATCTTGAAGATGCAGGGGTTGATGCAGTTGAATTAAATGTTTCCTGCCCTAATGTAAAAGAGGGAGGAATTGCTTTTGGAGCAGACTCTGCTGTAATGGGCAGATTGGTGGAGAAAGTCAGAAAGGCCTCCAAACTTCCGATTATCACAAAGCTCTCACCAAATGTAACAAGTATTTCCGAGTTTGCCCGCATAGCAGAAAATGCCGGCTCGGATGCCGTATCCTTAATCAATACAATTTTAGGTCTTTGTATCGATCCACAAACGCGTAGACCTCGTCTCTCAAACATCACTGGCGGACTTTCAGGCCCGGCGATCCGACCGGTAGCCGTACGTATGGTCTGGGAGGTCTACAAAAGTGTAAATATCCCAATTATCGGTATGGGCGGGATTATGAACAGCGATGACGCTGTAGAATTCATTCTGGCAGGTGCGACAGGAGTTGCGGTTGGAACAGCTAGTTTCGTTAATCCAATGGCCACTATCGAAATTATAGAGGGCCTGGAACAATATCTTGACAATAACGATATCGAATCTATATCCAGACTTACTGGTGGCATGATTTTAAGTACCAGTAAGCCGGAAGTACTTGTGAGGTGAAACCATTTCAACGCGACCCATTATAACTCTTATCACTGATTTTGGTACCAGAGACCACTTTGTTGGCGTAATAAAGGGCGTTATCCTCGGGATCAGTCCAAAGGCTGACATTGTGGATATAACCCACGAGATTGAGCCACAGAATGTTCTAGAGGCATCAAGGGTGCTTGGAGAATCATACAGATATTTTCCAAGCGGCACAATTAATATATGCGTGGTGGACCCTGGTGTGGGCTCTTCCAGGCGTCCTATTGTCCTGCATAACGGGAAGTATTATTTTGTTGGCCCTGATAATGGTGTTTTCTCTAAGGTAATAACGGCTGGAGATGAAAGGCTGCGTGGCTATCACGTTACCGAAAAAAGATATTTTCTGCCAGATATATCCTCCACTTTTCATGGTCGGGACATCTTTGCTCCTGTTGCCGCATGGCTTTCAAGGTGGGTATCATGCGGTAGCCTAGGCAAGTTGGTCTCGGACTTCACTGTTATTTCGGAAGAGATTCCCAGAAAGCTTGAAAGAGGAATAGAGGGGTTGATCACTCATGCGGACCGCTTCGGAAATTTGGTTACAAACATTCCAACCAACCTGCTGCGCGAAGCAGTAGCGCTTAACACACTTAACAGTTCAGACAATGATATGGATAAGGTCACAATCCACGTAGAGGGAAAAGATAATATTTTTGGTTTATACTCCTTTTACAGTGAGGCTGGAGAAAAAGACAAAGCAGGGGCGCTTATAAACAGCGAGGGACTACTGGAAATCTTTTTATGTGGCGGAAACGCCCAAAAAGAGTTGAATATTAATGTCGGCAATAAGGTGACGTTAAACATAAAGTAAAAGAAAAAATAATAGATATTTATAACCCGGTTATAGTTTAATCTATCAGAAGTTAGTCAAAATTCGGTTAACATTATGAAGCTGGAAAGATGCTTGGCAAAGTGTTGTCTGGTAAAATATTTAGAAAATATCTAAAAAAAAATGGTCGGGACGACTGGACTTGAACCA
>CAYWZR010000076.1:0-1689 GCA_964462885.1 uncultured Nitrospirota bacterium | reverse complement strand
AAAATATTTAGAAAATATCTAAAAAAAAATGGTCGGGACGACTGGACTTGAACCAGCGACCTCTCGCACCCCAAGCGAGTGCGCTACCAGACTGCGCCACGTCCCGATTTTTAGGTTTGTTGTCAGAATTCTTTTTCGAAACGGCGGAGAATAGATCGCATCCCTTCTTTTACGCGTTCAAGCCGTTCTGTAGGGTTAGAGTTGTTGACAGGATTTATTCGACCTATGTTGCCGCTTAGTCGCCTGCGAACACCTGCTATGGTGTATTTTTCCTCGTAGAGAAGAGTTCTGACTTGTAGAATTTTATCGACGTCTTTGCGAAGGTATACCCGTTGACCTGCTCGATTCTTCCTGGGCTTGAGAAAAGAAAATTCCGTTTCCCAATAGCGAAGCACGTACGGTTCAACACCTGCTAAACGACTTACTTCACCTATTTTAAAAAAAAGTTTATCCGGGATAGACTGCTTTTCCGCTACAGCATTCAAGATTCAAGCCCTCTCTCCACAAATGCCTTGAATCCAACACTTGGCCTGAAAGTTACAACCCTTCTTGGCTCTATTTCTATCTCAACGCCTGTTTTTGGATTGCGACCGCGGCGTGACCCCTTTTCCCGAAGAGTAAAGGTTCCAAAGCCAGATAGCTTGATGGATTCGCCTTCAGAAACGATTTCCTTGATGGTCTCGAAAAGGGCCTCCACCATTTCGGTAGTTTCCTTTTTCGAAAGCCCCACTTTTTCGTATATATGGTCTACTAAAGTTGCCTTAGTCATTGTTTTAGCATATATTACAAAGAGATAGAATGTTTGTCAAGACACTTCTTACATCCATACCCCAGCAATAGGATTTTTACAATGGCTGCAACAGCCATCTTTTACATGATTTTGTTCAATAGAGTACCCAATTCGTTTAATTATCACTTGACCGCACGATGGGCATTCTGTATCTTCTCCGGTCTCCCCAGGGAGGTTTCCGATGTACACGTAGTGTAATCCTGCCTTTTGCCCGATACTGCGCGCGTGCATCAAGGTTTTACTAGGTGTTGGGCTTAAATCAGCCATTTTATAAACAGGATAGAACCTGGATACATGCCAGGGTATGTTGGGATCCACAGAGACAATAAATTCCGCAATGCTTCTTAATTCATCATCGCTGTCGTTGTGCCCCGGGATTATGAGCGTGGTTATCTCCAGCCAGATACCGAGTGACTTCATAAGCCGGATAGTATCAAGCACCGGTTGTAGCTTTGCCCCGCAAATTTCATTATAATGTTCGTTGGAAAAGGATTTTAAGTCAATGTTATTTCCATCCAAATACGGAGATATAGAAATCACAGCATCTTCTCCGGTATAGCCGTTGCTTACAAAAATATTTTTCAGCCCTTTTGCTTTGGCAAGTTTGGCTGTCTCCAAGGCGAACTCAAAATAAATTGTAGGTTCCGTGTAAGTATAGGCTATGCTTTTGCACCCGCTTTTAATCGTTGCTTCCACGATCTTTTCAGGCGTGCTTAGTTTTCCTGGGATTTCTGTTTTATACTCTTTGAGGTTTTTATTTTTTTTTGTTTTTTTTGAGAGTTGTGCAATATGGTAGTTTTGGCAGTGAGCGCATCTAAAATTGCATCCTGCAGAAGCGATAGAGAAGGAATCGGAGCCTGGAAGAAAGTGAAATAATGGTTTTTTCTCTATAGGGTCAA
>CAYWZR010000075.1:0-10282 GCA_964462885.1 uncultured Nitrospirota bacterium | reverse complement strand
AGGATACGTCAAATAACCCAGAGATAATTTACGGCAATGCAAAATACAATGATAGGCCTCTGGGAGCATTCGATAGGTTCCGCTATTGCAGCCAGGCTCATTGCCGCAAAAATAGGAAGAAAAGAGACAGAAGATATATCAGTGGCCGCCCTTATTCACGATCTGGGAAAAGTTGCTTTCGGCACATGCTACCCTGAGGAATACAAACTTATGATAGGCAAGGCCAAGACCGAAGAGAGATATATTGTGGATGTTGAACGCGAGGATTTCGGCGTGAACCATGCTGAGGCTGGAGCCTGGATAGCCATGAAATGGAGTTTTCCCAGTAATCTGATCGAAGCAATAAGTTGCCATCATAAGCCTGGACTGGCAAAGGAGGCGAAGGAACTCGCTGCAATCGTTCATCTTTCTGACATCATAATAAAAATGATAGGTTTTGGTTTTAGCGGAGATCCCTACGTGCATCAGGTAGATGATGAAGCATGGAAACTTTTGGGCCTTAACGATGAAGATTTAGAAGATATTCTTTCCGAACTGGAGGATGCCATTTCGGGAGGATCACTTGCCCTTTAGGTTATGAAAACAGTTATGGTCCTTTCAGCGGATACAGAGCTGAATTCTACTATAGAAGACAACCTTCCGGGTTATAACATTCAGGTATTCGAAAGTCCTCGCAATATAATCAACAGGATTTACAATTCTCCGCCGTCGCTTCTTATAGTGACAGCCAAAAACAGTATCGGACAATTCGTTCGTATGCTAAGGGAGGATCCCATATTCAACAACCTTCCTATACTGATTTTATTTGATGCAAAAGATTCAATCCGTAGTGATTGGCATGCATTGCAAGTGGATGACTATATCTGTCTCCCCTTTAATTCGGAGAATTCAAATGAACTGGCTATGCGTGTTTCGCTTGGAATTTACAGAGCCAAAAGAGTTGTCGAAACAAATCCTCTTACTCTGCTGCCTGGTAACACTCCTATCATAAAAGAGGTGCAGGCGAGACTCGATGCAGGTCTGGATTTTGCGATGGCCTATGCTGATCTCGACAATTTTAAACCATTTAATGATAAATACGGATTTTCTGCTGGAGATGAGACTCTAAGAATGACGGCCAGGCTTATTACAAATATAGTGAAACAACATGACCATGACAACTACTTTATTGGACATATCGGAGGAGATGATTTCGTTTTTTGCACAGATATCGCAAAGGTGGAATCAATATGCAAAGAAATACTAGATAATTTCGATCGGATTATACCTACATTCTATAACTCCGAAGACAGAGAAAGTGGCTACATTATCTCGCATGACAGAGCCGGTAATGAGAAGAAATTTGAGATTCTTACTCTATCTATAGGAGTGACGATGAACTGCGGGGGATGGTTTAAACATTACGGGGCTATAAGCACTGCTGCTTCGGAAATGAAGAAAGTAGCCAAAACAATTGATGGTAGTGTCTACACGATTGACAAGAGAGATCACAGTGAAATTCACGCCTAAATGGCTAGCCTGGGAAATTACCCGCAAGTGTAACCTAAAGTGCGTTCATTGCCGATCGTCATCTCTTATTACGGATAAACATCAGGGTTTCACCACTAAAGAAGCATTCAAAGTGCTTGAAGATATAGCCGACTACGCAAATCCGGTTATAGTGCTATCAGGTGGAGAGCCTTTAATGCGAAATGACGTATTTGATATCGCCAGGCATGGTACTGACTTGGGCTTTAGAATGTGCATGGCAACAAACGGCATGCTAGTGACGGATGATGTCTGTGAGAAGATAAAATCATCCGGTATAAAAATATGCTCTTTGAGTTTTGACGGTTCAACCGAAGAGGTTCACGATAATTTTCGGGCGCAGAAAGGCGCTTTTTCCGGAGCTGTCCGGGCCGCTAGTCTTTTTAAGAAGCACGGTATAGAGTTTCTTATAAATTCCTCATTTACAAAAAGAAACCAATCAGAGATTCCAAAGCTGGCCCGTTTTGCCAAAGAGCTGGGAGCCACAGCTTGGTACATGTTTATGATAGTTCCCACGGGCCGGGGCGAGAATATAATGGAGGAACTAATTTCAAAAGAGGAGTACGAGGAGATTCTTAACTGGCACTACGATATGGAGAGAACGGAGAAGGATATGCTGGTTCGCCCAACCTGTGCGCCGCATTATTACAGAATCGTTCTCCAAAGAAACAAGAAAGAAGAGGAAAAAGAAAAACTCGAAAAACGTACCCTCAAGTTTTCGACCGGTGGATCAAAAGGATGCCTTGCCGGTCAAGTGATAGCGCTTATCGACGTGGACGGAGATGTGCTTCCGTGCAGTTATTTTCCAAAGTCGGCAGGTAACGTTCGTAAGCAGTCATTCAAAACAATATGGGAGAACTCGAAACTTTTTAAAGACCTTCGGGATTTCAAAAGCTACACAGGCAGATGCGGTTCATGCGAATACGTAGGCGTTTGTGGCGGTTGCAGAGCGCGTGCATATGCGATGAACGGAGATTACATGTCTGAAGAACCGTTCTGTAGTTATATTCCAAAAAAAATGGAAAAAATGAAAAATTTTTAATTGGAGGGTTTCTAAATGGATTATTCGTTTTTAAAAGCATGCCGCAGGCAGGAGACCGACTATACACCTGTATGGATTATGCGTCAGGCAGGCAGGTATCTACAGGAGTACCGGGATATACAAAAGACTGCCGACTTTCTAACAGTTTGTAAAACTCCTGACCTTACTGTTGACGTAACGCTTCAACCTGTCAGAATTCTTGGTGTTGACGCAGCAATTCTGTTTTCTGATATTCTCACACCAGTTGAAAAAATGGGAATGAAACTTCAGTTCATTAAGGGCAAGGGACCGGTTCTGGATCCACCAATACAATCCATGCAGGCTGTCGAAAAATTGGGTGTTCCAGATCCTGAAGACGATCTGCCTTTTGTTCTTGAATCCATTCGTATTTTAAGAGGCGAACTCGAAGGAAAGGTTCCCCTTATTGGGTTCTGCGGAGCACCTTTTACTCTGGCCTGTTATATGATCGAAGGGGAAACCTCCAAAGACTACTCTGGAGCTAAAAGACTTATGTTTCAGGCACCGCATATATTTGCAGCGCTCATGGAAAAAATCACCGAAACCATTTCGGTTTACGCCGATGCTCAGATAAAGGCTGGTGTGCAAGCCGTGCAGTTTTTCGATACATGGGCCGGCCTTTTATCACGCAAAGACTACAGCAAGTATGCCCTCCCATATATTAAACAGGCTATTTCCTATGTCAAGAAAAAACACCCTAACGTGCCGATAATATACTATATAAACGGTAGCGCCACTATACTGGACCTTATGAAAAAAGCCGGTTCAACCGTTATCGGACTAGACTGGCGGCATGACTTGGATACGGCCTGGCAGCAGCTTGGTGATAAGGTAGCGGTACAGGGCAACCTCGACCCCTGTACACTGTTTCTTCCGCAGAATGAATTAAAAAAGAGAGTTCGGGATATTCTAAAAAAAGCCGATGGACAACCCGGACATATCTTTAATCTCGGCCACGGTATTCTGCCTGCAACACCTCGTGAAAACGCCATTGCCCTTGTCGAGATGGTGCATAAGATGAGCCGTAAAAAAGGGACTTAAGACTCAGGCGATAATACGTGAAAGTTGTTATCGTAGGAGCCGGAATTTCAGGACTTGCAACGGCTCATGCCCTGCTTGAACGTGATCCCGGGTTGGAACTTCTGATATACGAGTCTTCCAGGCAGCCCGGAGGGAAGATCCGTACAGATAAGACTTCTGATGGGTTTTTATGCGAAAGAGGAGTTCCGGGTTTTTTGGATAATAAACCAAAAACCATGGAACTTTCATCTAAGCTTGAGCTTAGCCCGCTTAGAAGTTTTGACGCTTCAAGAAAACGCTATATCTACTCCAGGGGCAGTTTGCACAAACTGCCTGAATCTCCACCTGCATTTTTTAAATCTAACCTCCTTAGTTTGCCAGGCAGGTTGCGAATTCTGTATGAAATATTTGCGCCACGGGGCAAAAAAAACGATGAAAGCCTTGCTGAGTTCGCCACCAGGAGGCTAGGTCGCGAGGCTTTTGAAAAGCTTATAGATCCGATGGCCGGCGGTATATACGCCGGAGACGCGACAAAGCTCAGCCTTAAAAGCTGTTTTCCACGTATACATGAGATCGAGACGCAGTATGGCAGTCTTATCAGGGGACTTATAAAACTTCAGGCCAAGGCAAAAAAAGAAAAAAAAACAGACAAACCAAGCGCAGCACCGGGAGGAAAACTTACATCTTTTTCTGATGGAATGCAGGTTTTGACTTCTGCTCTGACAACACGGCTGGGTAACAGGCTCAAGACATCTGCACAGGTTACATCAATTTCGCGCAGTAAGGAGCTCTATACGGTTCATACCGCAAGTGGTTATAGTGAAGAGGCTGAACAGGTTATACTAGCGGCTCCCGCATATGCCCAGGCTAAAATATTACAGGACATTGCACCTGAAATATCGAATCTGCTTGTTAGAATTCCTTACCCATCGGTTTCGGTATGTTCTCTCGCTTATCGGAAGGAAAAGATGCGGCATGATCTGGACGGTTTTGGTTTTCTGATACCGTCAAAAGAAAATAGGAAAGTGCTAGGCACGTTGTGGGATACAAGTATATTCCCAAACAGAGCTCCTGAAGGGTATGTGATGCTTAGAAGCATGGTAGGCGGCGCCAGAAACTCACCTCTTGCAATGTTGCCGGATGAACGTATTATTGATCTTGTAAGAACCGAACTCGCGGATATTATGGGTGTGAATGCCGATCCGGATTTTGCCAGAGTTTACCGACATGAGAAGGCTATTCCTCAATACCTTGTCGGGCATGCCGCTTGTCTTGAGGAAATAGACAATGCACTTAAAAAACATCCTGGACTGACTCTCACAGGAAACGCCTACAGGGGTGTTTCACTTAACGACTGCATAGCAAATGCCTACCGCGTTTCGAAAACGATAATCTAAGAAACCATTGCTTAAATTTAGTTGGATTTAGTTAACGTATAATTTAGTTAGCGTTTCATTTTGTGCCTATTTATGATATATTGAGGCCATTATTTTATTGGAGAAAATTGGAAAAAATGTCTATAGTTGTTAAAATTTCTGAATTCATTTAATTTATTAAAGATTAAAAATATCTTAATCGGAAAAGAGCAAGCAGCTTGTTATCTCCTTACAGATTTGGTGAGGGGAACTAATTTTTGCCAATCCAAGTTTTTCAAACTCCATTGTTCGTTTGCCAAAATAAAAAATGAATAAAAATAAAAGAAAAGAATTAGATAAAACCATTAAAGTAACTACTAAGAGTCCTAAAATAAGTGATCAAAAAAAGGTGATTTAACCAGTATTATGAGGGCCTAAAAGGCATTTTTTTGACGACTCCTATGTGTAGGTATATGATAAAACTATTTTTCAAGGGGGGTAAAGAACAGTTATGAACAAAATAATCTATCTGCTGATGGCCGGTGTATTACTGTTGCCTTTTGTAGCACAGGCCGAAGTAAAAAACAGAAGTTTCACTAAGGAGGAGATTCAACGTATGTCTAACACAAAGGCTGTTATCGAGACTAAATTCGGTAAGATCGAGCTTAAGTTTTTTCCTGAAAAAGCTCCGAACCATGTAAATAATTTTATCGAGCTTGCCAAAAAGGGTTTTTATGACGGTACAACATTTCACCGTATCATTCCTAACTTCATGATTCAAGGAGGAGACCCAAACTCAAAAGATCATGACAAGAGTAAACATGGCACCGGTGGCCCAGGCTATGCCTTAAAAGCTGAGTTTAATGATATTCTGCACAAAAAAGGCATCCTCTCAATGGCCCGATCCATGGATCCAGATAGCGCAGGTTCCCAGTTTTTTATCTGTGTAGCAGATGCTCCCAGCCTGGATAGAAAATACACAGTCTTTGGAGAGGTGGTTTCAGGCATAGAAGTCGTTGATGAAATAGTCAGTCAGCCAAGAGACAGACGCGATAATCCAGATGAAAGAGTAGAGATGAAAGTCATCATTGTTGAGCCTGTCGCGTCTCCAGAACCTCCGACAAAGTTGGATGTACAGTAACTTTATTTAACAAGTTCATCACGGGGGGCAGGAATCATGGGGAGGTGTTCGACTGATTCACGGTTTCTGACCCCTGATTTTTTATATCATGGCATCTAATCAACTTCCAGCAATCGAAACGGTGCAGGACGCTCTTGAACTTTTTTTTCTGAAAAACATTCCGGATGAAAAACTCTTCGTCTATTCAGACCTTGCTCGGCAACAGCATTCGGGTCGTTGTCTAGATATCTGCTCTATCCTAAACGCCAAATCAGGCGCCTGTCCGGAGGACTGCTCTTTCTGTGCTCAGTCGGCACAAAGCAAAACCGATGCTCAGGTTTATCCACTTGTATCCAGGGAGAAAATCAAGAAGGCAGCCATTTCAGCACGGGCAAACGGAGCAAGACGATTCTGTATCGTTACCAGTGGTCGAGCCATTAGCAACTCGGATCTGGCCCTTATAGAGGACTCCATCCATGATATTGCCAAAGCAGGACTTCTTCCGTGCGCCACGCTTGGTATGATGAACAAAGAGGATCTAAAAAGGCTGAAATCTGCTGGTTTAAACAGGTATCACCATAACCTTGAAACCTCCGAGGCATTTTTTCATGAGATCTGCTCCACACATACTTACAAGCAAAAGGTAAGAACAATTCTTGATGCTAAGGAGGTAGGTCTCTCTGTATGCAGCGGCGGACTATTTGGCCTGGGTGAATCATGGAAAGACCGGATAGAGATGGCTATTGCACTTAGAAAATTGGGTGTAGACTCGGTGCCTATAAATTTTTTGGTTCCGATTGCAGGAACACCTCTTGGTGAAAAATCTGTAATTGGACCAGCAGAGGCTCTCCGGATTATCGCCTTGTATCGTCTTATTCTGCCGGATAAAGAAATCCGCGTCTGCGGCGGACGTAGTATGGCATTTAAAAAATCCAGCAGCGATATATTTCGAGCTGGAGCTGACGGCTTTCTAATAGGCAATTATCTCACCACTCCGGGCTGTTCTCCAGAAGATGACCTTCGTATGATCAAGGACATCGGTTTTGAAATTATCCCCTAAGTCGGCCCATTGGGAACACTTGGAAAATCCTGACAAACTCATATACAGCGTTAGAATGCGTGCTTCAACAAAAAGCGGTCGTCATATCTCAGGAGCCGAAGGACTTTACGACCAAGCCGGAGCTGTTTTATCGGCAAGGCAATATGCAGATCGTGCGCTTCACCATGAAAGGGGGCGTCCTGATAAAGTTCTGATTACAATCGAACCAATCACTGAAAAGCCTCTTTGCATTTCGACTCTTCCGCTTTGCACCGTGGAGAATAAAACTCTGGTGGAAAAAACTGAGGAAAAAACTGAAACAGCTAGAGCTGTTGCCGCTAAAATACTTTCGGCTCTGGGAATTGGCAAAAGAGCCATTGATGCAGCTTTTGGTATCCTAAGGCATAGTGACACCCTACGTGGAGCTGCCATCTTAGACCCAGAGGGAATCAGACTCGACTCAGACCTGAAACGAGGTGTTAGAGTGTCGAGAATTGGCATATCCAGTGAGGCAGGGAAAAAACTCTCAAAGGCACTGGGCCGCCAGGGTATTAACACATCCACTGTAAGGGAAGCCCTGGTCCTTTCCAGTAAAGTTCATCAGCACATAAATGTGATCGGAGAAATCTGCATATCCGACGATCCCGGATATACGACAGGCTACGTAGCCTCCAGCCGTTTCGGATACATGCGAATTCCCTGGATAAAAAAAGAAAAACTTGACCAGGGCGGCAGAGTTTTTTTTCTTAAATTACCCCTTAACTCAGAAGACAGCGACATAGCTGACATAATCAACTACCTGGAGAAATGCCCGGTTATTGTTTCAGTGATAGCCAGGTGCTACGGGCTTCGCAGTCTGGACGATATCCTTACAGGATGCCTGAAACCGTGAATGTTGTTCTTATCTGCAACCCTTCTGCAGGCAGTGCCAGGAGGAAACAGCTCGATAAGGCCGCTTGTATTATCAAAAAACATTCAGGAAATCTAAGCGTTTTTCATACCCAAAAACGTGGGGATGCCGAGCGCTTCGCCCGGGCCAACCAAAACGCTGACCTTGTTATCTCCGCTGGTGGCGACGGTACTTTCAACGAGGTAATAAACGGTCTTATGCCGATCAGAGGCACAGTAGCCTTTCTGCCTGCTGGAACCACCAATGTTCTGGCCTATGAAATGGGGTTGCCAAAAGGGCTTGAAGCCCAGATTGAAAGAATATTCGAATCTGAACCCAAAAGCATATCCATTGGAAAAATAAATAATAGATACTTCGCTTTGATGGCTGGAGTCGGTTTTGATGGGGAAACTGTATACAAACTTAACCCCCGTTTAAAGACGTTTACCGGTAAAGGCGCTTATCTGCTTTCAGGACTTAAAGTCTGGCAAAAAAATATACAGAAAACCATGCGGGTAAAAACAGATAAAGGGGATATGATTAATTGCCGCACAGCAATTCTCTCAAATGCATCCTGCTACGCTGGCTCTCACCGGTTTGCACCTCAGACTTCCCTTGATGAGCCAAAACTCTCTCTTTCTGTGTTTACCGGTAAATCGTATAAGAGCCTTTTTATGTTTGCTCTCAGACTAGTGTTTGACCTGCCGGGAAGTCAAGGCAGTCTTGAATCCCGCAAGGTGAGATGGGTGGAAATTACTTCCGAAGAACAACAGTATGTCCAAGTGGATGGAGATTATTTTGAAAGCATCTCTTTTGCCAAGCCTGCCAGAATCTCTGTGGTGCCATCGGCTCTTTACATAAAGGGATGAGATCACTCATATTTATTAATCTGAATTAAACTCAGTTCTTAAAAAATATGCAATCTGGTGGGGTAGAGGAGTAATTATGATTTTGCCCAAAGACCGTCAAATGGCAATTACATTGGAGGATAAAGCAATTGAGTCAGGTAGGATTTCGGAGTAATATCAAACAGTGTTTTTAGGAGTTTTTTGATTAGCTAAGTACTCTTCGTACGCTTCCACTACAGTGGCAGCATCACCTTCCATACGAGAGATGCCATCTTCAATCCAAACAGCACGATTACAAAGATTCATAATGGTTTTTGCATCATGGGAGACTAAAACTATGGTTTGATCTGATAAAAGTTTTTCACGCATAATCAAAATTGATTTTTTACGAAATTCTACATCGCCCACTCCAAGAACCTCATCGATTAATAGGACATCAGGGTTCAGTTCCAAAGCTACTGAAAATCCAAGTCTTGCTTTCATTCCCGAAGAATACAGCTTTACTGGTGCATCAATAAATTCTTCTAATTCAGAAAAAGCAATAATGTTGTCTATATTATCTTCTACTTCCTTTTTACTAAAACCAAGTAGCATTCCACTCAAAATAGCATTAAAACGACCGGAAAGTTCAGGATCAAAACCAACTTGTAGAGATAAAAGGGAAGTTTTGGCATTGTAATTAATTATTTTTCCGAAATCAGGCTTTAAAATCCCTGATAAAAGACGTAATAGAGTGCTTTTGCCTGCTCCGTTTCGTCCTATAACTCCTAGGGAATCTCCTCGTTTAAGATCAAAAGATACATCTTTGAGTGCTTCAAAATATTTCCGACTGAATATGTGTTTACCTAGCTTGAAACGTACTCCAGCCTTCTCAACGGAAATAAGGAGATCGTTGTCGGTCATAATACCACCCTGGGAAAAACATGGTCTAACTTGCGTATTACCAGCCACATTACAATAATTAAAGCTAGTGATCCTGCAGAAATAAAAAACAAAGCATACCAATCAGGCCATTGATTATATAGAAGAACATATCTGTAATTACGTAACAGGTTTGCCATTGGATTTATACTGTAAACTATGCTGCGATATTGATCTGGAACCATTTCAAGAGAATAAAATACTCCAGAACAAAACATCAGCATTTGTAAACCAGCCTGGATTAAGAAGTTAAGATCAGGCAAAAACGGTATTATGGTAGCAACTAAATAAGTACAAGCAGCAATCAGCAAAAATTGTGTAGTTATAATCATTGGCATTGCAAACCAATGTATGCTTGGATCCAAACCATATATGAGTAGAAAGAGTAACAATAATACCATTATTATCAATTGCTTGACAGCGTCCTGTAAGATGGTAATTGTAGGTAGAATTATTTTAGGTAGATGTACTTGCATCATTAGCCCCCTACCTTGGACTATACT
>CAYWZR010000074.1:0-10383 GCA_964462885.1 uncultured Nitrospirota bacterium | reverse complement strand
AAACGCCTTCATTCCGGAAACCTACCTGGATGATACAACTCTCCGCTTCACACTGTATCGCCGAATATCCGCAGCCCGTAGAGCTGAGACACTATCAGAGCTGCGAAGAGAAATTCGTGATCGCTTCGGCCCGCCGCCTGAAGAGCTGACCTGCCTTCTTGATGTGATGGAACTAAAAAATCTGGCCCGCGAAGCCGGGGTGGAAAAGCTCAGACAGTCAGGAGAAGGCTTCTTATTCCAGATTTTTATTGCCAAAACCTCAGCCATATATCCTGAAGCACTACTCGAACTTGCTAGAGAAACAAGCAAAAAAGTAAGATTTTCTCCTGAAAAAGGTCTTGAACTGAGTCTTAAAAAACAGGACTGGCAGACCACCTTTCGACAGATTAAAACCCTTCTTGCAGACCTGGCTAGAAAAAGCTCCAAGATCTAATTGATCCCCTGCTCTCTCTCCCCTTTGAATGGTTGTTAAAGTATTCCTCTTTAGTGCCGAATAAGGTCTCGTATGATTAAAATCATGAAATGAGGCTTTATACATAAGAATGTCATAAAGCAACCCTGATGTGTTAACTAATGACTAAACCAATTTTCAATTTAATAAAGCGCTGGGAAACTCTTTTTAATGGCCTTGAAGCTGAAATTCATTCTTTGCTTGAAGGCTCTGAAAGAGAATTTCTCGCAACAGGATCAAGCCTGCAAAGTTTCAATGCTCAGGCCGGGGATATATCCAACCTGTCCAACACAGCCGCTGAATTGACCTCACAGGGTCAAATGCATGCTGCCCTGGAGGATCTTCTCGGTGAATTGGATAAGCTGACGGAATATCGTAGCGCTTGCGAAAAAAAGTCTGAAATAAGCATCAAAATCCTTGATCGCATTCTAGATGTTATAAGCACTCTACAGGATAGTCGTGGCGGATTTAAACGTATAGTTAGAGTTCTTAGAGTTCTGGCTATTTCCACACGGATCGAAAGCGCACGTCTGGGCAGTAGTGATGCGGGCTTTAACAGCCTTGCCGATGATGTTGAAAAACTTGCCAAGCTTATCGAAGTGAAGTACTCCAATATATTTGAAAGATCATGTACACTCACCGATTTGCTTAAAAATGTTCTTATCCAGACCGAAAAGAATTCCGGTCTTCAAAGGGTTTCAGCTACAGATATTCTTCGCGACACACATTCCGGCACAGAAGATATTAAAACCGTCATTAATAATTCATCAGAGATCTCCAACCGGGTTGCCGAGCGTTTCCGTGAAATTACACGGCAAATTCACCAAGTGGTTACATCTCTTCAATTTCACGATATCACAAGGCAACAGATGGAACATGTTGCCGAGGCATTTAAAGATCTGGAGAGCAGGCTGACTGGCGAAGATGATATCGCAGTTTCTGAAGAAAAATCTCGAGACGTAGTCGGTTGGGTGGGAGATGTCTGTGAGATAGAGTCTCGCCAACTTCATAATGCAGGAACTGAACTACTGGGCGCAGTTGCTGAAATAATACAAAGTCTTTACAAAATATCCGAAGAAGTGGAGACTGTGGCTGACGATACCAGGGAAATAGTTAATTCCTCCGGTCGCTCTGAAGGTACAATGCTGTCACAGATCGAGAAACAGATAACAGCTGTTATTGGTCTGTTACGAGATAATACCGAAAGAGAAAACGAAATGCGTAACACTATGACCTCTGTGGCCGGCACTGTAGGCGATATGGAGGGTTTTGTCGGTGATATCGAAGAGATAGGCTCTGAGATTGAACTGATTGCCATGAATGCTCGTGTAAAAGCTGCCCACACCGGCAAACATGGAGAGGCATTGGGAGTGCTTGCCGAAGCCATACAGAAATTGTCTCTTGATGCCAGAGGACAGACGGCTGCTGTTTCGGAAGCTTTGACTTCAATCGCTGATGAAGCCGAGACGTTGCGCAAGCACACCGATTCTTCAGAGGCAGCATCCACTGAAGATAGCAACATGCAGGAGATTGCTCAAAATTGGGAAACTTTAACAGAAACATTGCGAAACATAGAAAGCGAATTCTTGAGCATTATAGGACAGATAAACGAAAGCGGCCATAATCTTGCTCGTCAGATTAAAGGTGCTGCTAGCAGTATCGGCTATCACAAAGTGGCGGCAAATGCACTTGAGGGTATAGCGGTTAAATTGGAACAAGTTGTTTTAGATTCAAGGAAAATAGTTCCGGAAACAGAGATTCCAGACAGAGCAAACAGACTGAAGGAACTTACCGCTAAATATACAATGCAGAACGAGAGGTTGGTTCACCAAAAAGCAATGGGGGCCAAGACTAGTGAAGATTACGATACTCAGACAGACGACGGTTTTGGCAGCAACGTAGAGCTTTTCTAGCAGGCACACAATGTGCGTTGAGCAAAGAGTGAGATCCTTGTAAAAAGTCGAATACGCACGGAATTATTATATAGGGCAATCACGGGGGTATTGCCCCTACGGAATTTCGGAATTATTGTAGGGGCAGGCCCCCGTGCCTGCCCCGGATTTGGAGGTTTTTAATGGGAAAGACAATAATGACGGTTGATGACTCAGCGAGTATTCGCCAGATGGTGAATTTCACTCTCCGAGAAGTCGGCTACAATGTGCTGGAAGCTGTGGATGGCAAGGATGCTCTTGCAAAGATTCGCGGAGCTACGGTTTCCATGGTAATAACCGATCTCAACATGCCCAATATGGATGGTATTGAGCTGATACGCAATTTGAGGGCAAACTCGGCATACAAGTTTATTCCGATAATTATGCTCACAACAGAATCGCAGGGGACCAAGAAACAGGAAGGGAAATCCGCCGGAGCCACCGGTTGGATAGTGAAACCTTTTAAACCGGATCAACTTCTGAGTGTTGTTAAAAAAGTTCTTGGTGGATAGATAGGGGCGAACCTTGTGTTTGCATATTCTGTTTGTAAAACCTAACTAAACCTCCTCTAAATAAAGGGAGAGTAAAAAAAGATGGCTGAGAGTGCTGATAAATTCAGGAACACATTTTTTGAAGAGGCCTACGAGCTACTGTCCGATCTTGAAGTCACCTTGCTTGAACTGGAGGAAACGCCACAAGATCAGGAGTTGGTCGGGCGCGCATTCAGAGCTCTACACACAATTAAGGGTTCAGGTGCGATGTTTGGTTTCGACGATGTATCAAAGTTTACTCATGAATTTGAAGCGGTATTTGATCTTGTAAGGTCTGGAAATCTGGATATCACAAAAGAGATTATCGACCTTGCCCTTAAATCCGAAGATCATATCCGGTCAATGTTAGATGCGGCAAAAACCGGCATTGAGATTGATCAGAAGCAAGCCGAAAATATAATTTCTCAACTTAAAAAACTTCTTCCTTCCGAAACAGAAACAGATCTAGAACCCTCCGAAGATCCAATGAAGAATATTGTTGATACTGACTCTTCAAGTGCTTCAGATGAAGAGAAAGTTCTTAGAAATATGGATGTGATTTACCGCATTCGGTTTCGCCCGACATCGGATATATTTACAAAGGGGATCAATCCGATACTGCTTTTGTCCGAACTTCGTGAGCTGGGCAGATGTGATGTCGTGGCAAATACCGACTCCATACCTGAGTTACAAGATTACGAACCTGAAGTATGCTACGTTGATTGGGATGTAACACTAACCACAAACCAGGGATTAAACGCCATAAAAGACGTATTTATTTTCGTCGAGGATGATTGCGAACTTGATATAAGTGTAATCGATGACGGTGCTAGTACGGTAAACTCCGATTATAAAAAACTGGGCGAAATTCTGGCCGACCGTGGGGATATTGATCCTGGTCAACTTCAAACTTTATTAGAAGAAAAAAAACGTATCGGAGAAGAACTGATAGAGGCTGGAATGGTCGGTCAGAGCCGTGTCGAGTCAGCGCTTGTAGAGCAGAAGCATGTAAGGGATATTCGAACCGAGCGACAAGCGGCACAGGCATCTTCCAGTATCAGAGTTGCAGCTGAGAAGCTTGATCGGTTGGTAAACCTTGTAGGTGAACTTGTGATCGTACAGGCTCGAATCAGTCAGACAGCTATTGAACATGGTGAACCCGATTTTACGGCTGTCTCTGAAGAACTTGAACGCCTGACCTCCGAACTGCGTGACAATTCCCTGGGCATCCGCATGCTGCCTATTGGAAGTACCTTCAGCAAGTTCAAGCGTCTTGTGCGTGATTTATCCATAGAGCTAGGCAAAGAGATTGTGATGACCACTGCAGGGGCAGAGACCGAACTGGATAAAACAGTTATCGAACGGTTGAATGATCCAATGGTCCATATGATCCGAAACTCCATTGATCACGGTGTTGAGCCTCCAGATGTGAGAGAAAGCCGTGGGAAGCCCAGGCAGGGAACAATACACCTTTCAGCAATGCATTCCGGAGCCAACGTTATTATACAGATCCGCGATGATGGAGCTGGAATGGACGTAGATGCTATAAAAGCCAAAGCAGTAAAAAAAGGACTGATTACACCTGACGAAGAACTCAGTGAGAGTGAGATTTTCTCTCTCGTATTTGCTTCGGGCTTTTCCATGGCCGAAAAAGTCACAGGGGTATCAGGCCGTGGTGTTGGAATGGATGTAGTCAAGCGGAGCATAGATGCTCTACGTGGTTCCGTACATGTTGAAAGCCAGAAGGGAATTGGCTCGACCGTTACAATAGAATTACCATTAACTCTTGCAATTATCGAGGGACTTCAGGTTGAGATAGGGGGCGAGGTTTTTGTACTCCCGCTGTCTATGGTCGAAGAATGTATAGAGCTTACACATGAGAATGCCTCAAAGTCTCACAGCAGGCAATTAATAAACATTCGTGGCGAGATTCTTCCTTATGTCCGCCTTAGAAAATGGTTCAAAATCCAGGGCGAAGTTCCGGTCATTGAATACATAGTTGTGACTAATAATGAAGGTCGCAGAATCGGTTTTGTTGTGGACAATGTTATCGGAGAACGCCAGACGGTAATCAAAAGCCTGGGCAAGGCTTATCAAAATGTTAGAGGCATTTCAGGCGCTACCATTCAAGGCGACGGCAGAGTGGGGTTAATACTGGATGTTCCCAGAGTGATTAAAAGCGTCGAAAGCGAGGAACTTGAGTTGACAAATAACGTAGAAATAACCCATTGACATGAAGGAGGCATATGGTGAAAGCCAGTATTCAATGGAAAATAGGTCTTACGATGTTGCTCATGGTTATATGTGTTCTTGGCAATTTTATTGCCATTCAGATGTGGATCAATAATTCAAAATCAACTGGAAGAGTTCTTAATCTTGCCGGAAAACAAAGAATGCTCACCCAGAAGTTGACGAAAGAGGCAATGTTTGTTGTAAACGGTATGGATGTCTCAGAAGATGCTTCAAAGACAAGCCAGCTTTTTGAACGGACTTTGGGAGGCCTTATTAGTGGTGACAGCGAACTGGGTCTGCCTCCTGTAAAAAACCCCGAAGTTAAGGCTCAACTCGAAAAAGTAAGTGGACTTTGGAATAGATTTAAAGATTTGGTCAGTGGCGTTATCAATGGCAAGATCAATGCTTCGGAATCCGATGGTTTGTATTCCACCTCGTTGACAATACTTAAAGAGATGAATAGTGCGGTAAAAATGATGGAAAATGATTCCACAAAGGCAATAGCCAGACTCAGAAAAACTGCTATTTTATTTTTGATTTTCTCTGTAATGGTAGCTATTGCTTCGTCTTATTATGTAAAGAGAAGTATAGTTCAACGGCTGGTTCATGCCGTGGATCTGGCGGATAGATTGTCAGAAGGGGATCTGGAAATAAAGATAGAGGCAAGTAGCGGCGATGAAGTTGGCCGGTTGTTGTCTAGCATGAAAAATATGGTGGAACAACTTAGAAGTATTGTTGGCGAAGTAAAGTCTGCCGCACAGAACGTGGCATCTGGAAGCCGGGAAATCAGCACAAGCGCTGAAAGCATGTCGCAAGGTGCTACTGAGCAGGCAGCTGCGGCAGAGGAAACATCTTCGTCAATGGAAGAAATGGCCGCTAATATCAAGCAGAACGCCGATAATGCAGGGCAGACAGAAAAAATTGCACTCAAATCCTCGGGAGATGCAAAAAAAGGTGGCATGGCAGTGGAGAAAACCGTAGCAGCAATGAAGCAGATCGCAGAAAAGATATCGATTATCGAGGAGATAGCCCGACAGACAAACCTTCTGGCTCTCAATGCCGCAATCGAGGCTGCGCGGGCTGGAGAACATGGTAAGGGATTTGCGGTCGTGGCCTCTGAAGTGAGAAAACTGGCTGAAAGAAGTCAGGAGGCAGCAAGAGAAATCAACGAACTTTCAACCTCCAGTGTGGAGGTGGCGGAACAGGCCAAAGAGATGTTGGGAACAATGGTTCCAGATATACAAAAAACAGCCGAGCTTGTTCAGGAAATAAGCACTGCAAGTGCAGAACAGAGTACGGGAGCAGATCAAGTGAACTTGGCGATTCAACAGTTAGACCAAGTGATTCAGCAGAACGCCAGCACTTCGGAAGAGATGTCTTCGACTGCCATGGAGTTATCTTCCCAGGCTGAGCATCTGCAAAATTCTATTGAATTCTTCAAGCTAGATAGCGGAAGCTCCTACCTGTCGGCTGAAGTTCCGGCTAAATCATTTTCCGCAGAGCAAACAACAGTGCAACAGATCAATAATCAGTTCTCTAATAGCAAATATCCTTCCGGAGTTCCTCACAATGGACATGATCAAACAGAGACTGAATCTGTCCGCAAGGTGGCTTCGTCTTCGACCTGGGGCGGTGTCGATCTTGATATGTCCGATGGTTCTAAGGAAGATGATGAATTTGAGAGAACTTAGTACGCGATTTGGAACAATTAATAAGATGACGAAAGGAGTTTTTATATGAATGTATCAGAAATTTCCAGCACATTGCAGTACCTGACCTTTATGTTGGGCGAAGAGATGTTTGCATTAGATATTGCAAAAGTACGCGAGGTGTTGGAATTTACAAGCGTGACAAAGGTCCCCAAGACGCCGGAATTTATGCGTGGAGTAATCAATTTAAGGGGCGCAGTGGTGCCAGTGGTAGACATGCGGTTAAAGTTTGGTATGCCCATGAGTGAAACAACAATAAACACTTGTGTTGTGATTGTGGAAACAGAACTGGACGGGGAGGTTACAGCACTGGGAGCTCTCGTGGATTCTGTCCAGGAGGTGTTTGAGCTAGAACCAGAAAACATCGAGCCACCTCCCAAAATCGGAACTCGTCTAAAAACGGAATTCATAAAAGGTATGGGTAAAAAGGACGATGAATTCATCATCATACTAGACATAGACAAGGTCTTCTCTTCCGATGAACTAACTGTGGTACAAAATGTCAGTGAAGTTTCAGTAGGCACTAATAGTAAAGAGCATTCTGTAACTGAAAATGCTCAAGCATCGGCAGGTGTATAAACCATGAGACTAAAAATTGAGTTGAACAACAATAGTGGTATTTTACATATGGAAGGAGACCTCACCGTACACCAAGCTGATGATATAAAATCAGCTCTTATGAGAGCTCTAAATAGTGTTGATATGGTAATAGTTGATATTAAAGAATCCTCTGAGATCGACCTGGCATGCCTTCAACTGCTCTGCTCGGTTCACCGTACGGCTACTTCAATGGGTAAAAAAATTGCACTTTCCGAGCATTGCCCTCAACCGTTTAAGGATATTTCAGCTCTGGCTGGTTTTCAGCGAAGCACCTGCTATACTGACGGTTGTCTATGGAAAAAGCAGCAATAACTGCTGAAGTTAAAAATGAGAATTGATTATAAAACGTTATGAAAAATCATAATACATCTAATCACCTTCAACCCAATGTCATGCCGTCTATTTCAGACAATGAATTCGAGATGTTAGGCCGATTCATTTATGAACAATGCGGCATCAAGATGCCGCCTTCTAAAAAGACAATGTTGGAGGGCCGTCTGCAGAAGCGCCTTCGTAAACTTGGCATAAAAAGTTTTCGTGCATATTACGATTATGTAACCAGTGTTCACGGTCGTGAAAATGAGCTAGTACAGATGATTAACGTAGTTACCACAAATAAAACAGATTTCTTCAGAGAGCCTATGCATTTTAAGTACCTGGTTGATACAGCACTACCAAATCTATCAAAACAATTTGGTTCTGGCATCAACAAGCCACTATGGATATGGAGCGCTGGATGCTCCACAGGTGAAGAGCCGTATACTTTGGCTATGGTATTGAACGATTATGTTGAAATCTGTCGTGGATTCAAGTATTCGATTCTGGCCACGGATATATCAATGAAGGTTCTGGAAGAGGCCAAACGGGCTATTTATGATGAGGAAAAGGTAAGCCCAATCCCACCTGCTATTAAGAAAAAATATCTTATGCGGGCTAAAGATAGAAATAAAAAAATTGTACGCATTGTGCCTGAATTAAGACAACTCGTAAAATTCAGATGGCTTAATTTTATGGAGAGTAATTTCGGCATG
This sequence comes from uncultured Nitrospirota bacterium, assembly GCA_964462885.1. Lineage (GTDB taxonomy): Bacteria > Nitrospirota > Thermodesulfovibrionia > SZUA-242 > SZUA-242 > JALUUO01. The sequence continues at coordinate 1,899 of CAYWZR010000074.1, read as the reverse complement.
AGGGAACCCATGGATGTTATCTTCTGCAGAAATGTCATAATTTATTTTGATAAAGCTACCCAGGAACGATTAATGAACCGCTTCTGCAAACACCTGATTTCTGGAGGCTATGTTTTCTTGGGACATTCGGAAACCTTGCATGGGCTAAATGTGCCGCTTGCACAGGTGGCTCCTACAGTATATGTAAAAACGGCTTAATTTAGTTTTTTTTTAAAAAACTATTCAGCTCTTCCCTTTTACTAAGTTGGGAATGATAGGGGTTAACTATGAATCAGAAAATCAGGACGCTTATTGTTGATGACTCCGCCATTGTCAGACAAGCTATGGAGGAGATTCTATCAAGCGACTCCGATATCGAAGTAATGGCCACCGCAGGAGACCCGATTATTGCTGCCGAGAAAATCCGGCATGAGGTTCCTTCTGTTATCGTATTGGATGTCGAAATGCCGAGAATGGATGGCATTACATTCCTTCAAAAAATCATGAGTCAGCACCCCATTCCAGTGGTCATATGCTCGAGTTTGACGGGAAATGGCTCCGAAACCGCACTTAAAGCGCTGGAGTATGGCGCTGTTGAAATTATAGAAAAACCCAAACTGGGAGTAAAGCAGTTTATTGAAGAGTCCAGGATAAACATCTGCGATGCTGTAAAAGCAGCCTCAATAGCCAAGTTTCGGCGTGACAATGGACACAGAAGGTCAAGGCAGGCAGCCTCTTCTGTCCGCCAAGTTCAACCCAAGCTCACGGCAGATGCAGTACTTGCAAATCCTAAAACCAAGTCCATGATCCGCACAACCGAAAAGATAGTTGCCGTGGGTGCCTCTACCGGTGGAACCGAAGCCTTAAGGGAATTCCTCGAAGTCCTGCCCCATGACGCACCCGGGATAGTGATAGTGCAACATATGCCGGAACATTTCACATCCGGGTTCGCAAAACGCCTGGACAGTCTCTGCCGGATATCGGTTAAAGAGGCGGAGGACAACGATACCATAATGCCGGGCCGGGCCTTGATTGCACCGGGAAACCGTCACCTGCTCTTAAAAAGAAGCGGTGCAAGATACTATGTTGAAGTCAAGGACGGGCCGCTTGTCTGTCGCCACCGGCCATCAGTAGACGTTCTTTTCAGATCTGCGGCAAGATATGCCGGAGTAAATGCGGTTGGGGTTATAATGACTGGCATGGGAGACGACGGTGCCCGCGGCATGAAAGAAATGAAGGATGCTGGCGCAACCACGATAGCTCAGGACGAGGCCACGTGCGTGGTATACGGCATGCCCCAGGAGGCTGTAAAGCTGCAAGCAGTGGATGCTATACATCCGCTTCAAAACATAGCCGGAGCGATACTTAAAGAATGTAATTGATATGGCATTTCATTTCAGTCTAGACTTGTAAATGCCGATATAGTTATTATTATTTAAGTACAAAAGATCGCTTAAAATCATTACAAGAAGGAGAAAAGCTATGAATAAATCCATTTTCTTGCTAATAATGGCTGTTTTGATAACAGGATGTGGAGGCAATATTTTTGAAGGGTTGGAAAACAAGAACACTACCAAAGGCATAGACTTTCAGATTTCAAGAGATGTTGATGCCGAAAATTGGGAAGATGTGCTTAATAATCCTAATGCAAGCGCGATGGAGTATTCTGCGGCCGCAATGGGTTTGGCAGGCTTTAATATCGAAGAGGTTGTCAATGCACTTGCTGATGTTGACAACTCCAGCACAACAAACGATCTCGGACCGTTTGCTGACATCCCCCTAAACCCAGATGCTCTTGATGAATTGGCTATAGCCAAGGCAAAGTTGATAAGTGACCTCGAGAAAAATCCGAGTGATCCTGACCTTTCCTACCAACTTGTTATGGTTTCTCTTGTGGATGCTGCAACACAACTGGCTTAC
>CAYWZR010000073.1:9352-10666 GCA_964462885.1 uncultured Nitrospirota bacterium | reverse complement strand
GGTGTTCGTTAAAACCATCACCTGCATTTATGAGCGAAGCGTTTACGTTGTCTGCCAACAGGTGTGGAATGCCGGATGAAGAATGCCTTATCACCACAATGTCCGCACCATATGCCTCCATGGTTCGAATGGTGTCAAGCAGAGTTTCTCCTTTTGTAACGCTTGAGGCCGAGATGGATACGTTAGTTACGTCCATGCTGAGCCTCTTGCCGGCAAGTTCGAATGACATGCGGGTTCTGGTGGAAGGCTCAAAAAAGAGATTCACCATTGTTTTGCCGCGAAGAGTCGGCACTTTTTTTATGTCACGTTCAAGAACGCCCTTGAATCCGGATGCAGTGTCAAGTATTCGGATAATATCGTCCTTATCCAACTCTTTTATGCCGAGGAGATCCTTTATCACTCTATTAAGTCTCCTCCTCCTGGCTGCTCTCCTTCTTTTAGAAGCAGAACAAGGTCTGTCTGCTTTTCCTCGGCGTAGTAGACCTTAACACTTTCTTTACGTGCCGTCGAAATATTTTTCCCCACATAATCGGCTTTAATCGGTAGTTCACGGTGGCCCCGGTCTATAAGTGCTGCAACCTGTATACGAGCTGGCCGACCGAAATCTATTACTGCGTCCATGGCTGCACGAATAGTTCTGCCGGTGAAAAGTACATCATCTACAAGTACAACCTTCATATTGTTAAGAGAAAAGGGAATATTGGTTTCCTTTATAACAGGCGGATCTTCTCTGAGTGAAATGTCATCACGGTAAAGAGTGATATCAAGTGTGCCCATAGGCGGGCGCTCGCCCTCGATGTCTCCTATTTTATCAGCAAGCCTGCTGGCCAAGTAGACACCTCCCCTGTGTATACCCACAAGGCAGAGATCTTTACTTCCCTTGTTACGCTCAAGCATTTCGTGGGCCATGCGGGTAATCACCCGGCTTATCTCTTTGTGATTTAGAATTTCAGCAGGCATAAAAAAGCCTCCTCACCGTGATTGGAAAGAAGGCGCGTACTGACAACAGAACTTTTAGTGAGATTAAAAAACACTTTAAAGGCTATTGCCATGCTTATGTCCACCTTTCCCGCCTCTCAGGACGAAGAATTAAAGGTACTCTTTAAATTTAATCAGAGGAAAGGATTTTATGTCAACCTTAACGTCAAACAAGAATTTTGCAAGAGGCTCTTTATATGCAGTATAATTGCATATAATTTAACTTTTTAGCCGCCTCATAAAGACCTGCTTGCCTAGCATCAAAGAACAAAAATCTTGGTAATAACTAAATGTATATAAATAATTAATATATGTAGATAAAAATATTTAAATTTG
>CAYWZR010000073.1:0-9342 GCA_964462885.1 uncultured Nitrospirota bacterium | reverse complement strand
GTAATAATTTTCTTTAAGTAACAAGGTGTAACTAATGATAAAATTAGCAAATTTTCTATTTGAAGCCGGAATGCTTAAACGTACTCCACGCTCTGGATTTCAATTCCTGGGCTCTGGCTCCGAGTCTGTTGCAGAACACATCTTTAGAACAGTCTACATAGGCTATGTTCTTGGTAACATGGACAGCGGTGTCGATACTGACAGGATTATCAAGATGTGTTTGTTTCATGATCTGCCCGAGGCAAGAACAGGTGATATGAACTATGTAAACAAAAAATATGTAACAGTAGATGAGATAAAGGCTGTAAATGAACTAACAGAATCTCTTCCATTTGGAGAGGAAATAAAGGCACTGATAGATGAATTTAATGCATGTCAAACCCGTGAAGCGCAGCTAGCCAGTGATGCTGACCAGCTTGAATTGATTTTAGCCCTTAAAGAATACAAGGACCTTGGTAATGCGTATGCTGATGAGTGGCTTGAATTTGCCATGAAAAGACTGAAAAGCGATATTGCCATTGACTTGGCCGATAGCATTATTACCACTGACTCATCGCTCTGGTGGTTCTCTGATAAGAGTGACTGGTGGATTAATGCTAAAAAATAGAGATAGTACTTATTTTCATCACAATTTACCTCATAAATACTCATTTTTTTAGATCGAGTCTGTACCCTTCAGACTCAGATGAACCAGCCACAACGCTTGCACTTCCCGAAGAGCTCTCCAGTTTAAACCACGATACAACTGTCATCAACTCATTGGCAACACGTGCAAGGTCAGTTGTTGCGATATTGATCTGAGCAACCGCTTCTCGCGAGGTTCTGAATGTGTTTGAGACGTTTTCCATACTTGTAGAGACTTCATCAACAGCAGTAGACTGCTCTTCCGTTGCAGTTGCAATAGACTGGACCATATCGAGGCATCTCTGAGAGGCTTCAACTATTTTATCTAGAGAAGCTCTGGACTGTTTGACAAGCTTTACTCCCTCTTCTGCTTCTTCTTTATTTTTATTCATACTCTGAACTGACGAAGCTGTGTCCTGTTGTATCTTTTTGACCATTCCAGTGATTTCTCCTGTTGCTCTGCTTGTTTTTTCTGCAAGCTTTCTCACTTCGTCAGCCACAACAGCAAACCCTCTTCCTTGTTCTCCAGCCCGTGCCGCTTCTATTGCTGCATTAAGAGCAAGAAGGTTCGTCTGGCCGGCAATATCATTAATTACGTCAATAATGTCTCCTATTTGTTTGCTGCTTACTCCGAGTTTCTCTATTGTTTTTGATGATTTCTCTATTGATTCAGATATATTCATCATGCTTGAAACAGTCAGATCGACAACAGTTTTTCCTTCGTTGGCAATCTCAGCAGATGTTGTGGCTGAATTTGATGCCTCGGCAGTATTCTGTGCAACATCTACAATAGTCTGAGAGACCTCTGTTGCTGCTGTTGCAGATTGATCGATCTGCTCGGCCTGCTCATTGATACCTGTGCTGATCTCACCTGAAGTTGCAGATAACTCTTCAGAACTGCTTGCTACCGTCATCGAATGTTCGTTTACCTTTTCTATAATTCTTTTTAAGTTTTCAGCCATCCTTTTTGTTGACGCATATACACCAACATCATGCTTTTCATCTGACGTAAACTCAACAGACAGATTGCCGTCCGCAATTTTCTCCGCTATATCCGCAAGAGTAGACGGTTCGGTGCCTAACTGTTTCAATATTGTGCGGATCAAATAAAATGCAAAAAAGATAGTGATAAGAGTTATGCATATCATTAATGCTAAGAATATAACGACTTGATTCGTTGCGCTGCTACTTATCGCTTTTGTTGCTGACTCTAAATCAGATGACAGTCTGTCTTCAACCTCTTTTAATAGATTTATTTTACCTGTTTGCATATTAAACCAATATGTAGGATCAACTCCGAAGTTCCCCTGTTTCATCAGGTTGCCTATAGCCTCTATTGCCGGGCCATCGTCTATTCTTATCGCCGCATCAATAGCTGAAATGCTTTTACCTGCTTTTTTAAGTGTAATCGCTTTTGACATAGCACTTTTGTATTTATTTATTGTATCTCTGATTACCTGAGTTTTTTTAATGTCTAAATCTGAAACATATCGCAGTTTTGAATATTTATCCAGAAGACCGATAATAACTTTATACAGTGCATCAAACGATTTAATATATTTTTCTTTGCCTCTGATCAGATAGTTTTTGAATGTATGAATAACTCCACCGTAGCCAAGGTACGTTGCCAGCTCGGATATCATAAAGTTTTTTTCATCCTTTGCAAGGGCTATATTTCTGAGCCTTTCTGTTTCATTGATAAACTTACCTGTCATTTTTTCATGATAGAACTTTATCTGATCAGGCATGGCAAGCGATAAAAACACTTTAGTATAAGAATCCTGTGCGCTTACCAAGTATAAAAATTTATTGTACATACCACTGGAGAAACGGTCTTGTGCAAAGGTGCTGGTTAAAACAGCCCTTTCTATTCCAGCCCTCTCTTTGCTTTGTAAGAAGGAGACATATGCGGACGTTCTGTTTGCAAGATCTTCAGTAGCGCTTAATTTTGACATATAGGATATAGTCTCAAGAAATTTAGCGTTCATCTTTGTGTAATAACCAAGCGCTTCAGGCAGTGGCACATTAAAGGTAGTGATAGAATTTCTCCGACTGCTAATATCATCAAGATCGCTCATTGCATTGTCTAGAAGAGACTTGAACTCTCTTCCGACCTTGTTACTGTCGAAATCACTTAGAAAATCCTTTAATTGTTCTGTTTTGTTGTCAGTTTCGATCCTCTGCAATGGAAGCTCTGCAGCAAACTGGGTTCCTTTGCTTCCCATAAAACCGGCTGTCATACCTCTTTCTTTCTGTGACTCATGAACCAGAGCGCTTATTTTTACTGCAAGCAAGGAGAGATCCAGACTTATATCTGCCTCACTCGACAAGCTGAGTTTCTCGTTCACGCTACTAATAGAGATGACGAGCAGGCCCAACAGAGGGGCTAAAACCAAGCAGAGCAACATAGTCCTGAGCTTAAATTTTTCTATGAACTTCATAGTGTTACCTCACAACTCATATTTTTTCTCCTACAGGAGAATTGTCTTGGCAACTTTAAGGCTAAACGCATCACTAAAGGCTTAAATCAAACAAATTAAGGCCTAACATATACGTATATATACCTCAAATTGGGTATAAGCAAAATCTCCGATAAGGCCGACAATCTTTAACTTTTTAAAGTACAAGATTATAAATTGACTTACTTATCTGTTCCAATCATTTAAAACTTTAATTTTCAGGAAATAATCAGGAAGTAATTAGGAAATAATTCGGTCGTAGCTTTGCATAGCAGGTCATAACTGGGTATATATATTTATGTAGACCATGGTCTCGCCATCTCTGTTTATGCCGCGAGCTATGCCCAGAGCAGGTGTTATACGAAACCTATAACCCAACATAAGATCAAACCTGGCTTCAACGCCTACGCCTATGTCCACCTTCTTCCAGTTAAAGTCTGTTTTTTTGTTCCAGACTATCCCGGCATCGGCAAAAGGGGCGATGTGAAGTTTGTCAAAAAAAATGGGTTTAGTGTTAATCCCGCGAAGCGGATAAACAATCGGCTGCCTGAACTCCAGAGTTGCTGTGGCCACGTGCTTGCCAGTTCTTAGCCTTGAAGGATATCCTCTAAGCGGAAAATCCAGGCTTTCGTTAGGAATACCACCTACCTCTTGTCGGCGATTTATATCTCCTTTCGAGATCACGGCTTTTAATTTTGTATAGAGTACGCTATGTCCTGTAAGGCGTAGAAATTCCTCGTACGATCCAATATACTCTTGCGAGTTAACATCACTTCGAAGAGTCTTTGAGTAGTTTCTGTAGTATAGCGAGATTATTCTTCCTTCCTCCCTGCTGATTGAGTATGGATAACGCAGGGCATTATTAAACTCGATTCCGGCAAAGACATTATCTCGTTTTTCTTCAAATATTTTTCCTCCAAGCCCCTCTTTGGATGTCGAGCCGGTTTTTTGAAGCAACTCCCGCCTTTTGCGGTGATAGCCAAAGCGCAGCGTGTAGTTTGACTCAAGAAGTCTCGTAAGCGGCAGAGAAACACCGGCAATAAAACCTGACCTCTTTTCATAAAGGTTATCTCCTGAGTCGGATAACCTCGAATATAAAGTCGGCAAAGCATATGCGCTAAGTCGAAGTGTTGGATAAAACCTATCATAAATATAGGTTATATCATAGTAATTTTGCCCGCTTACTCCCCTACCCGCCTCAGCCATATATGTGTGGTAGCCAAGCACGTCTCGTCCGGCAGTGAAAGCTCCTAAGACCGGGCCGTCAGGATCTGACCTGATAGTAGGCAGCCAAAAACGTGGAAGCAGACTGGCAAGCGCCGAATATTGCCTACCCTGCCCTTTTACGTTCTCTCCAGAGAGTTTTTCTGGCTCTAGATTTTCCGATTTTTTGGAATTACTTTCTGTTTTATAAACGGCTATTTCTTTATCTGAAGGCCAGTCTATTTTAATAACAGGACCGATCTTTGTTCTCCAATCTTCAGGAACATAATCTATCCAGGCAATTTTAAATCCGCGCGAATCATAGCTTGAAAAATAAATACGTTTGCCGTCAGGAGAAATTTCAGGCTGGAGCGCCCCGCCTATCAGGTTGGTTATCTGGTATATTTTTTTCTCAGATAAAGAATATGCAAATAAATTGTAAACTCCTGTTCTATCCGAGGTAAATACAATAAACCTATCGTCTGGAGACCATGTGGGGTATATGTTGTCAAAGGTGTCTTCAAGTATTACTTCAAGTGTCTTGCCGGTTGAGTTCTTTGCACTGCTATATATCTGGAGAGAAGTCTTCCCATTTAGATCTCTTACCGAAAATACAATGCTCTTTCCGTCTGTAGACCACCTGGGCCCGGAAACTCTCATCCCTTGGTATTGGCTTACAATGTTTAAACTTTCCTCACTCCCGTCTGCATCAAGAAAGGCCAGACTTTGTTTATCTGCGGCTACAGTTACAAATGCAAAGGTTTTTCCATCAGGCGAAATGTCCGGATCTTTTACTCTCATTCCATCTGTGAGGCGCTTAAGTCTGTTTTTCTTTATATCGTAGGAATAAAGATCCTGATACAGATTGTAGGTCCTGTGAATCTCGGCTTGAGTAAAAAATATTCTCTGACCGTCCGGGCTCCATGTGATGTTGTGATCAGAGACAAGACGATCAATGACAGTAGTTTGCTTTTGGCCGTTTTTGTCCACAATGACAATGCTTTCATGCTTGTGAGGATCTCTGTTATTTAGCGCCAGAAACTTACCGTCTCTCGAAATCCTTGGATTTGTAAGCCGTTCACCTTTGATATTAATATCAAAGGTGTTTATATCTGTTAAAGAAGCGGTTTTAAGAATATCAATTTTCTTACTATGTTCTTTCCTTAACTCACTAAGCATATCCCGGTACAAAGAGACATAGTTTTTACTTGTGACTTTTACCGCTGCACCATTTATGAAGTACGGAGCTCTTCCAGAGTGGGCAATATTTAAGCCCCCTAACTCTTCAGCACCATAATACCGGGCAATGAATCTTTGAAGAGCTAACCCGTATATATAGACACTGCCGCCTGCCGGCCAGTAAGGGATCTCGCCGTTAATCTTGTCGATAGAAAGCAGATTATCATCTGCCACAGCTGTGCGGAATATCATCTCGTAATAAGTACTTTTCCCTCTGCCCATTTGGTTATATTGGCTTTCCGCCCATGTAGCGGTACCCTCCAGCCACCAGCGAGGCAGAAGAATATTTGGAGGAACTGTAGCAAAAAAGAGAAGAAACGAAAGTGGATCGGAACCAGGCATTGTTTTTCCAAAAATATTTCTCATAACCTTGGAGTAACCTCTTACCGGATCCATAGTAAGAATGTGTGTGTATTCGTGCGTGATTACCAACTTTAACCAATCTTCATATTGACCGATACTCATATCAGGCATGGGAGGCACTGTATATATGTAGATAGAGTTGTAAGGCAGAACCGTAGCAAAACCATTGCTGATATCAGAGCTATCAATGAGTGTCAGGTGAGTTTTTTCGACCGGCGTCCAACTAAATGTGCTTGTCAGAAGGTTGTGTATTTCTTCAGCCATGCCAGTAGACTTATGGGCGAGTTTCTCTAGACCCTGATGGTAATGGATCAAAAAGTGTTCAGTCTCGATAGTTGAGAATTTAAACGACGGATCTATTTGTGCAGCCTGAATGGAGGACGAAAAAATAAGTAAAAATAAAAACAGTAAAAATCTAGAGAGTGCCTTTTTCTGTAGCGAGTTAAACCTGTAATTAGGCATGAATCTACTCCAAATTCGATTTTATTAAGACCCAAGTTGAGCTATTTTAATTGAAAAAAAGACTTTAAATTCTCACCTAAAGACAATAAATAGTAGAATGCAACCCAACACATTTACAAGATGTTAATGTGCAATACCTATGGGGATGACTTCGTTTTTTTTGGTTCTACCTGTTTTTTCGACTATTTTCGGTGTGAGGGAATTCGAACCGAAAGCACCGGGCAAGGGGCCATACGTACCACACGTTCTGCGGTGCTTCCAAAGAATACTCTATCAAGTCCTGTACGTCCGTGTGTACCTATTACGATAAGATCAATCTTTTCATCTTCAGCAAATTGAACTATCTCCTGGTATGGCACACCAGTTATTGTCCGTTTTTCTACTTTCTCCAGGTCACGGACGGCTTCTTCAGAGAATTTATCCAACTTTTGCTCCGAACTTGCGGTAAGGTCTTTATCAAGCTGTTCAAGCGGCAGATGGGGAACGTCCCATCCAGTAGTCTGAATTACATCATAAATTATATGAAGGATAAAAAGAGTTGCGTTGTACTGTTTGGCCAGGTCTATGGCATACAATAAGGCATTATCAGACCCCTTTGAAAAATCTGTTGGAAAAAGTATTTTTTCTATCTTCATGATAAAGCCCCCCTTAAAAATGCTGCTGCGTCCTCTGGTGTAGTAGGAAGAATATGAAGCCCCGAACCCCATTCAAAACCGTCCATCCGGAAAAGCCTGGGAATCAACTCTATATGCCAGTGAAAATCCTCTTCAAGCGTCTGCCAATGACCGGCGCGAGGAATATTATTAGGAGAGTTATGCAATACCAGGTTGTAGGGTGGATCTTTCAGAACTCGTTTCAGCCTCATAAGGCATGAACTTAGAATCGAAGCAAGGTTTTCGGTCTGCTCAGGCCTAAGGTAGACATAGGCATGCTGATGTTGCCTCGGAAGAATCCATATTTCAAATGGAGACCTGGGCGCAAAAGGAACAAAAGCGGCAAAATCAACATTTTCGTCAATCATACGGCTTCCGGTTCTCATCTCCTGGCTAAGCATATCGCAGAAAATACAGCGCTCCTTAAATCCAAAATAAGTGCGAGCTCCGTTAAGCTCTTCTCTCACAGTTTTAGGCGTAATCGGGGTAGCCACAATTTGGGAGTGCGGATGGTCATAAGCCGCACCGGCAGCCCGGCCATGGTTTTTAAATAAAAGCAGGTAGCGAAACCGTGTATCTTTCTGTAAGTCTGCAAGCCGCTGCCGATAAGTATCAAGCACAACAGTCATATGTTCATTGCCCAATTCTTCGGGTTCAGTATCGTGGTCAACAGACTCGATAATCACCTCGTTAGCACCTATGCCGTTCATGGTGTCATACATTCCGATTCCTCTACGACTTAGATCTCCATCTATCTGCAAAAGCGGATCTCTGTTAGCCAAAACACGTACCGCAGCAGGGCCGTTTGGATCCTCTGGATTTTTTACGGCAAGAATCTCCTTGGTTCCCAGCCCATCGCCTTGCAGGCAAAGCGGACAAGGCTCTTCACGCAGAGCCGGTTTCCTGCGATCGGTAAAGTAATAAGACGGACCTTTAGAGTGATCTGTCATGACCACAACCCAACGTCCAGTAAGAGGGTCTTTTCTGAGTTCGTGCATTATCTGTAACCTGGCAAAACTAAATCAAATCTTATAAAAACGATAAATACCTCTTTAGTGTCATTCTTATCATATATTTTGCAAATCTGCAAATCTTCCTTACATCTTTTTGTGTTTTTTTGTCTTTTTTTTACATTTATGACCTTTTTTGTTCTTAATTTATTTTATGGAAGAGTAAATTGGCTTGTCAAAAATAATAGCAAGAAATGCTTATATAGCTCATAGAGTTTGGATTGCAATTAAAAAAATAGACTTTCAGATTAAAATGCAGCCCTATAACTATGGGCCAATTTCCAGTAAAAACGCCTGTTTTAGGAGCTTATGGGATGACTGTGATTGTTTTATGCTCTATTTTCTCTCTGTACTGCTGAGTAATCTCCTCCATCTTCACTTTTTCAATTTGTGTTATAGGCTCTTTTTGAAGAAGGGCCTCTCCCACTCTGGCAAAATGGAATTGCAAAACAACCATTCATCAGAGAAAAGGAGACAGGATGCAACTTAAGACTATCCTAAACCGGGTACTGAAATTCAAATCTTTTGTTTACGGACCTATTCGCTTTGTAGAAGAAGCGAAAGAACCAACTCTTGAGGTTGAGATTATTTCTAGGCTCAACAGCGGTCCTGTTTGCTCCAAGTGCGGTCTTAGCGGTCCTGGTTATGACAGGTTAAAGCTCCGCCGGTTCGAGTTTGTGCCGATGTGGGGAATTAAGATATTCTTTCTCTATGCGCGTAGGGTAGACTGTCAACGGTGTGGTATAAAAGTGGAACTGCTGCCTTGGGCTTCAGGGAAGCACCGTTTGACTGATACCTACGCCTGGTTTCTTTCACGATGGGCGAAACGTCTTAGCTGGAAGGAGGTTGCCGAAGCTTTTTCTACCAGCTGGGACCATGTGTTTCATTCGGTGGAGATGGCAGTGCAGTGGGGGCGTAAACACATGGAGATGTCAAATATCGAAGCTATAGGTATTGATGAAATCCAGTGGCATCGTGGTCACAAGTACCTTACTCTGGTTTATCAGATAGATGCGCATTGCAAACGTTTGCTCTGGATAGGGCAGAAGCGGAAAGTGAAAACACTGCTTGGATTTTTCCGCTGGTTTGGCAAAGAACGTAGTCATGCGTTGCGTTTCATCTACAGTGACATGTGGAAGCCATATCTTAAGGTTATTGTCAAAAAAGCTGGGCATGCAATACACGTTCTGGACCGTTTTCACATTATGGCACATCTCAATAAGGCGATTGATGAGGTTCGTGCCACGGAAGCGAGAGAACTTAAGGCCAATGGTTATGAACCGGTACTGACGAAAACTCGCTGGCTCTTGCTTAAAAGGCCTGAAAACC
>CAYWZR010000072.1:0-10679 GCA_964462885.1 uncultured Nitrospirota bacterium | reverse complement strand
AAGAACGCGCGGATGGAGGTCCGAAGCGACATCAGGGCCCCGAGCCATATCGCAATAGGAATCTCGGCCCAAATCGGAATAATCGTCTGGGGATACATCTTAAAAAGTACAGCTATAATCAGGGCAAACAGAGCAATTACTATCCATAGCTCAAAAAAGATGATGATCAAAAAAAGCAATCTCACACGTGGCGATACAAGATCTTTTGCCACATCTCCTATTGTCCTCCCCTGATTTCTGGTCGAAACAACAAGAGATCCCAGATCATGAACAGCGCCAAAGAAAATAGCCCCGAAAACCACCCATACCAAGGCTGGCACCCATCCCCAAATCACTCCAATGGCAGGCCCCACAATCGGCCCTGTTCCGGCTATAGATGTGAAGTGGTGACCAAAGAGAACATCACGCTGTGCAGGGATGAAATCCATATTGTCACGTTGGGAATGCGCAGGGGTTTCGGCATCGGAGGTAAGACGGAAAAGCTTTTTCCCAAGAAATTTGCCATATGTGTGATATGCGATGATGTATGCCGAAAAACATACTATGGCAAGAACAAGAGAGTTCATTTTTTAGATATTTAGGCTGAAGGCTGAAGGCTAAAAACTATTAAAATTAATATCCTTAATAGTCTATGCACCTCTTTGTAGTTAAAAAACCTTTACTCTGGAGATTTCCTTGGTTGAAACCCGGTTGCCCTTTACGCTTGGCGCTTTTATTGCCAGCAAGCTGAAATCCATCTCTTCAGAAAGTATCTTAAGCTTGGGCTTCTTTTTATAAAATACCTTTACACTAAACTTTTCTCCATGGGACAGGGCCTGAATAGAGCCCCCTTTATCAAAAAGCCGGTACTCTTTATCAAGTATGAATTTCTCGATACGGAAACGCTTTACGTAGGACAGGCCAGTTTTTTTGTCACGGTAGATTAGATTAAACAAGACATCTTTGTTAAACAAATCAAGATAAGGAGAATTTTCGCCAACAAATGCCTTCTTCGGAATAGCGGTGATGCTATAACTACCGTCTTTTTTAAGAATCAGAATTTTATCGTAAGGCGAAAGATTAAAAAGTCTTCCGTCTTTAACTTCCGTGCCCAGGTAGCCAGTTTTTTCATCGTACCTGGCCTTTACGTTTGAGATTGCAACCTCTTTAGCATCAACTGCGGTAAAGGTCTCAATTCTTGTTCGGCGCGGATAGTTTTTTCCGTATTGTGCCAGGAGATCCTTCAGATATTGCACTGTATAAGCGGTTGTATCTTTAAGTTCGGTCCTGACTTGGCGCATTCTCTTTCTTATTTCGCTGAGTTCCGCCTGGTTCCGGTCTATATCAAATCTGGATATCCGCTTGATTGGGATTTCAAGCAGTTTTTCAACATCATCATCAGTTACATCTCTTTTAAGCTGATCCCGAAAGGGAGCAAGTCCGTCATGGACCGCTTTATTTACAGCTTTGGCAGTTTTTTTCTCCTCAATCTGTTTATAAACCCGATTTTCTATAAAAATCTGAACAAGAGTTTTTTTATGCTCAGCCTCTTGCAGCCGCTCGAGTTCTATTTGAAGCTCCTTCTCCAGGTCGGCTTTCAGCTTTGCGGTGTTGTGATTGAGAACCTCTGTAACTGTCATCTGGCAGGGCCGGTCCTTGTGGATCAGCACAAGATTGGTGGATATTGAAACCTCGCAGTCGGTAAAAGCATATAGGGCAGGCTCCAGTTCTTCTGCTAATACACCGCGGCTTGGAATCACCTCTATCTCCACCTTGTCTGCCGTAAAATCGTTTACCTGGCTGATCTTTATACGTCCTTTTCTGGCTGCGTCTTCGATCGATGCAATCAGGCTTTCCGTGGTCACGGAGTATGGCACTTCGCGTATAACCAGCGATTTGTTTGAGCAGACCTCGATGCGCGCTCGAATGCGCACCTTGCCTTTACCATCACCGTACTCCTTTGCATCCACTGTTCCTCCCTGCTGAAAGTCCGGCACAAGCTCAACAGATTTCCCCCTGAGAATTTTTATTTGAGCCTTTATTAATTCACAGAAGTTATGTGGAAGTATCTTTGTCGATAATCCTACGGCTATTCCCTCTGCGCCCATCATCAGAAGCGCTGGAACTTTTGCAGGAAGAGTTACCGGCTCCCTGTTTCTGCCGTCATACGAATCGACAAACTCTGTCAGGTCAGGATTAAACAAAACCTCACGGGCAAGTGGAGTCAGTCTGCACTCAATATATCTAGCGGCAGAAGAGGCGTCGCCGGTCAATATGTTTCCAAAGTTCCCCTGCTTATCAATGAAAAATTCCTTATTGGCCAGATTTACAAGAGCTGCTCCGATAGAGGCATCTCCGTGCGGGTGATACTTCATTGTGTGGCCTATTACATTGGCCACCTTATGGAACTTACCATCATCCATCTCACGAAGTGAGTGAAGTATACGGCGCTGAACCGGCTTTAAGCCGTCGTCAACATGAGGAATCGCTCTATCCTTAATAACATAGGACGCGTACTCAATGAAGTTTTTGTCTATAAGTTCTTTAAGGTACATGAAAATAGTAATCGTTCACAGTTTGCAGTAAAAACGTTGTTTTAATCGGTCTGATCAGATTGATCAGTCCGATAGGACCGATTTAATTGAACTTTTTTTTAAATAATCGCCTACCCAAGGTCGCCAAGAGCAAACTGCAAAAGCCCGATAGCGACCACTGCAGCGGTTTCGGTTCTGAGTATTCTGGGGCCAAGTGACGCCTGAATAAAACCAGCCTCTTCAGCCATCCCAACCTCGGCAACAGTAAGACCGCCCTCCGGTCCCACAAACACAGATAGTTTAGATAGGCTGTCAGGATCTATTTCCAGAATCGCTGTTTTAAGTCTCTTGTCCGCTTTCACCCAAAACACCACACCCCTATCACTGCCACAATATTTTTGCTTTTGAAAAAAAGCATCTATGGGTTCTGGATTGTATATCTCTGGAACAATTCCTCTACCTGACTGCGCGGTTGCCGACTCTGCTATTTTTCGCCAGCGGCCTACTCCTGTTGCACTACTACCTGAACGCCGCACTTGAGACCGCTCGGTGATAACCGGCGCAATGGCGGCAACTCCAAGCTCAGTCGCCTTTTGTACGATCCAGTCCATCTTACCCGGCTTGGGCAATCCCTGGATAAGAGTAATCTTAAGAGAGGATTCGGAATCAAGCCGTTCTGTATCGCCAAGTTTTAGAGAAACACTTAAACGGCTGACCTCGAGTATTTCCGCCCGGCACCGATTTCCTCTGCCGTCAAGAAGAAATACAGGATCGCCCGGCTGAAGCCTTAGAACCCTTGCAAGATAATGGGCATGTTTTTTCTGGAGAGATAGAGTTTCGTCCCGGAACGGTAAAAAAGTATCCGGCAGAATGAGAGACGGAATCATTCGTTTCCGAATAAATGGCGAACCTTGTCCTCTATTTTTTCGACTAACCCTTTTGGTTCCTGTATGGCGTCTCCGCTGATTTCCGCAAACTCCTTGAGAATCGACTTCTGTTTTTCGGAAAGCTTTTTGGGAACATTTATGACAACCTGAACTATCTGATCCCCGCGTCCATGGCCCCTCAGACTTGGAACTCCTTTGCCTCTCAATCGGAAAAGCTTATGGGATTCCGTACCAGCTGGAATTTTAAGAGAAACCTTATTACCGTCCAAGACAGGCACCTGTATCTCTGCTCCCAAGGCAGCCTGAGTGAACGTTATAGGCTGGCTACATATCAGATGATTGCCTTCACGCGAAAACAAAGGGTGTTCTATGACCTCAATTATGATATAAAGATCTCCAGGCGGGCCGCCATGTACTCCTAGCTCACCCTCAGCCGTCATCTTAAGGCGCATGCCGCTATCAATACCAGCAGGTATTTTTACTGATACCGTTCTTTTCCTCTGCACCTTTCCTGCACCACGGCATGCCGGGCAGGGATCGGTTATGATTTTTCCCTTTCCACCGCATTTACCGCAGGTTCTTGCAATACTGAAAAAGCCCTGCTGCATTCGCACCTCGCCCCGGCCTTCGCAAGTAGGGCATGTAACCGCTTCCTTACCGGGTTTTGACCCTGAACCTTCGCATTTATCGCAACGATGCTGTCTTGGAACCTTGATCTTTTTATCAACGCCCAAAACCGCTTCCTCTAAAGTTATCTCCAGATCATAGCGCAGGTCAGACCCCTTTGCCGGACGAGTTCCTCCTCCGGCTCCGGCAAAGCCTCCAAATACACCACCAAAAAGGTCCTCAAACACATCGGCAAAACCACCGCTCCCCCCGAACCCTGTGCCAAAACCGGCTGCTCCCGGGCCATCGGCTGAGCCAAACCTATCGTAATTCTCCCTCTTCTGAGGATCGCTCAGGCAGGAGTACGCCTCGTTTATTTTTTTAAAATGTTCTTCGGCTTCACGGTTTCCCGGATTGCGATCGGGATGATGCTTAAGGGCCAACCTGCGATAGGCCCTTTTTATCTCAGCATCATCTGAACTGCGATCTACACCAAGCGCTTCATAATAATCAATTGTCATACTTCCAACTTTCCTTTACTTTTACTGTTTATCCTTGTCTACCTCTTCGAACTCGGCTTCCACAACATCCTCTCCCTCAGCTTCTGCGGCTGCATCATCAGCTTTAGCAGCGCTCTCCGGTTCTGCACCACCTGCATCCTGCTGTTTGTACATATGCTCCGCCATCTTGTGCGAAGCAGTGGAAAGAGCTTCAACAGCAACTTTGATCTCATCCGGATCCTGGCTAGATTCATTCAGCTTTTTAAGATTTTCAAGAGCCGAATCAATGGTTGCTTTCTCCTCGGAAGACAGTTTGTCGCCATATTCTTTCAATGACTTCTCGACCGAGTAAACAAGGGTGTCTGCCTCATTATGCACCTCTGCAAGGCGTTTACGTTTTTTATCCTCATCAGCATGAGCCTGGGCATCAGCCGTCATATTTTTGATTTCTTCCTCGCTTAAACCGCTCGAAGCAGTTATCTTGATAGACTGCTCCTTACCGGTTCCCAGATCTTTTGCCGAGACATGCAGTATTCCGTTTGCATCTATATCAAAAGTCACTTCGATCTGCGGTACGCCTCTTGGTGCCGGTGGAATACCAACAAGCTCGAAATTCCCCAGCAGCTTGTTGTCAGCCGCCATTTCACGTTCTCCCTGGCAGATCTTAATTGTTACAGCCGGCTGGTTGTCTGAAGCTGTGGAGAATGTCTGGCTTTTTTTGGTAGGAATAGTCGTATTCCTTTCAATAAGTCTCGTAAGTATTCCGCCAAGGGTTTCTATACCAAGAGAAAGAGGTGTCACATCAAGCAAAAGCACTTCCTTAACATCTCCCTTTAGCACTCCACCCTGTATGGCAGCACCAAGCGATACCACCTCGTCAGGATTCACTCCTTTGTGCGGCTCCTTCCCAAAGAAACTCTCTACAGCCTGCTGCACCTTGGGAGTCCGAATCTGTCCACCCACAAGCAGAACTTCGTTGATATCGGAGTTCTTTAGCGAGGCATCCGTAAGAGCCTTTGAACATGGAGCCATCGATCGCTTGATTAAACCATCCGCCAACTGTTCGAATTTCGCCCTTGACAGCTTCAGCATAAGATGCTTAGGGCCGGTTGCGTCAGCTGTGATAAATGGAAGATTGATCTCTGTTTCCGTTGCGGAACTCAGCTCTATTTTGGCTTTTTCAGCGCCTTCTTTTAGGCGCTGGAGGGCCATTTTGTCCGAGTGAAGATCAACACCCGCATCTTTTTTGAACTCTTCCAGAAGCCAGTCTATGATAACTTCATCGAAATCGTCGCCCCCGAGGAAGGTATCTCCGTTTGTGGATTTAACCTCAACAACACCTTCACCAATCTCAAGAATGGAGATGTCAAATGTGCCTCCACCAAGATCGTAAACCGCAATTTTCTCCTCTTTTTTCTTGTCCATGCCATACGCGAGAGCGGCTGCCGTGGGTTCATTGATAATGCGAAGCACATCAAGTCCGGCTATGCGGCCAGCATCCTTTGTCGACTGCCTCTGACTATCGTTAAAGTAAGCAGGAACCGTAATAACAGCTTCTGTCACCTCTTCGCCAAGATAGTCTTCAGCCGCCTTCTTAAGTTTCTGCAAAATCATGGCCGAAATCTCGGGTGGAGAGTAGTTTTTTCCATCGATCTCCACATGTGCATCGCCATTTTGGGCCTGTACAATCTTATAGGGCAGCTTCTTTAGCGCATTTTGCACTTCTGGAGAGCTGTACTTACGACCCATGAGACGTTTGATAGAAAATATGGTTTTTTCAGGATTAGTAATCGCCTGTCTCTTGGCCACCTGTCCTACAAGACGCTCCCCTTTATCCGTAAACGCCACAACAGACGGCGTGGTTCTGGTGCCTTCCTGGTTTGGAATAACCACAGTCTCACCCGCCTGCATAACAGCCACAACAGAGTTGGTTGTTCCAAGATCTATTCCTATAACCTTACTCATAACTTTTTCCTCCTATTACCTTTAATAAACTTTAAATTGAAAAAATCCATAAATTGTCAGACGTCCCCATCCTCCTGATTCTCCTGCGTGTTCTCGGCTTTTCCGGCCTTTTCCGGAGGTTTGGCCACAGCCACCAATGCTGGCCTGATAACTTTTTCGTTCAACATATATCCCTTCCGGAACTCTTCTACAACAGAATTTTCTTCAGCATCCGAACTGACAATTTGAGCCATAGCGTGATGAACTGTGGGATCAAACTGCTCACCCATCGCATTAATTGACTTCACGCTGTTTTTATCGAGAAGTTTTTCGAATTCCTTGAGGGTCAGCTCCACCCCTTGCACTACGTTGTCATTAACCTCACCATGTGAATGTTTCACAGCCATCTCCAGGTGGTCTATGATCGAAAGAAGATCCGACATTATTGCTTCATTAGCATACTTGCGAAGGTCCTCCCTGTCGCGGGCAACACGCCGTTTGTAGTTTTCAAAATCGGCAACAAGGCGCAAATACTTATCGTTAAGAGCATTTAAGTCCGCCTGGGCCTTGGGTAACTCTTCTTCAACAAACATATCAGTAACCTCAGCTGCTGAGCTTGTATCCTGCTTCGATGTATCATCAGTTTCTATCGGCATGGCTTCAGACTCTTCAAATGTCTCATCCCTCGATTCATTGTCAGACTTATCTTTGTACGACATATCAGTCTCAAATGAATTTGTATTTTTAATATTTTTATTTTTTTTATTATTTAAGTTATTAAAATCATTTAATGTATTCACAGTATTCAAATCTCCTGTTTTTTTCATTTGTTTTCATTTATCCGCGGACGCCTTCAGTCTCGGAAAACACTTTAGTGAGGAACTTAGCCGTCTCATCAACCATAGAGATAACCTGCGGATAATGCATGCGAATCGGACCGACAACGCCAATTGTTCCTATCACCCTCCCTTTTTTAAGGTAGGGAGAAACCACCATACTGCAATCGTGCATTTCATCCAAAGGATTTTCGGACCCGATCAGCACGGTTACACCACTTTCCATTTCCTCGATTATATTGAAAACCTTAATCATCAGACGCTTATCTTCAATGGCCCGAAACATCTCTTTAATTGAATTTAAACCCACAAAGTCCGGCTGCTCAAGCGCCTCAGAGTATCCTTCGACATAAATATCCTCTTCAATCTGACGTTCCATAATCACTTGACCTATCCGCATCGCACGTGCCACAAGGCTGTCATACACAGCCTTGTCTTCATAAACTTTGCTAATTACTCGCTCACGTGCTTCTCGAAGGGAAAAGCCGGCAAGCTCCTTGTTGATGTATTCGCTGATCTTGTTCAGATTTTTCTGTGAGCAAGGTTCTTCAAAGTCCAGCAATAGATTTCGGACAACTCCTTCTTCCGTAATCACCACCGCCAAAACCCTTACTCCCTTAACATGAATCAGTTCCACCCGGGAAAGTCGACTACGAGAAAACCTGGGGGCCACAGCAATACCTACTTGATGTGAGCGTTTGGAAAGCTCACGAGTTACATTCTCCATAAGTGATGAAACATCCCTTTCAATACTCTCAAGCCTTGCCTGGGTCTCAAGTATGAACTTCTCATCAAATTGCGGACAGTCATCAATATAGCAGTCAACATAGTGGCGGTATCCCTTTTCTGTAGGCATCCGGCCAGCGGATGTATGCGGCTGCATCAGAAAGCCAAGATACTCCAGGTCCGCCATGATATTTCGTATAGTTGCCGGCGACAGACCAAAATCATAACGTTTAGTCAGCCTCCTTGAACCTACAGGTTCAGCAGTATCTATGTAGTTTTCAACCACCGCCCTGAGTATTTCATTCAACCTTTCGTCCATATACTTTATATTTTTAACACAAAATGGAAAAAGACAAAAATTAGCACTCATCACTCGAGAGTGCTAATGCTATTGAAACAGGTCTAGCGACCGGTTGTCAAGAGGATTTTACCAGTCCAGTTCGCGGCGCATAAGCCGGGTATAGAGCTTTTCAGTTAGAAAACACTGTTTATGTATCTCGTTATCGTAGTAACGGGTTTTAATCTGAAAAGAGCGGCGAGAGTCTCTTAGGTCGTACTTTTTTGAGGCAGCCGCAAAGGTCCACCAATTCCCCGGATAGGTTGCCAGCGATGTGGTGTATAGATCCACAACAGGCAGTACCTTTTTGAGTGTATTTTGTACATCTACAACAGTATCTCTGTGAAAATGCATGGAGCCGGTATGGGTAACAAACATACCTTCCTCTGTCAGGCAATCGGCAAGCGACAGAAAAAACTCTTCAGTAAAAAGACTCTTTGCAAAACCTACGATATCGCCTGCATCGACTATAAAGACGTCGATATCGCATTCAGGAGCCTTCACAAACTCCGCTCCATCCATAAGCTTTATTTCTACACGAGAGTCGTTCAAAGATAATGCCGTCTCCGGAAAAAAGAGCTTCGAGGCTTTGATTATTTCCTCATCTATCTCTACAAGAAAAACTTTTTCGACTCCAGAGTGTTTAAGTACTTCACGCACTGTAGCCCCGTCACCGCCACCTATTACTGCAACCGTCCTCGGAGCTGGATGAGCTTGCATGACAACATGCGTCAGCATTTCATGGTAGAAAAACTCGTCTCGTGAAGTGAGTTGCACTACGCCATCCAGAACCATCATTCTGCCAAAATGCGGGTTTTTGACAACCAAAATCTCCTGAAAAGCGCTTTCCTTGCGCAACAGAACAGCCTCCACCTCGTACGAATACTCTATGGGAGAAAAAGCTTCTTTGTCATTTAAACGAATCATATCTGTATCCTCACCCCAGCACTTTTCCTAGTCTCTTTTTTAAAAATATTTAAAAAATATTTAAAAAACATTTAAAAAAATATTGTACGCAAATTAAAGCTCAACTAGACATCATATTATACAAAAGACCCGACCTTGCATGCTTTAGAAATCCTAAACATGAAGCTACCGTCATATTTAGGTCACTATCTAAAGGTATAATATCGGCTATGGATGATCGCAGAAAAGTTGCAGGAGCTGCCGGGCGGATATCAGCAGCCACATTTATCAGTAGGATTCTTGGATACGCGCGTGACGTGATCTTCGGCTCCCTCTTTGGAACCGGCCTAGTCATGGACGCATACCTGGTTGCCTTCCGTATACCGAATCTTTTCCGTGAAATTTTTGCAGAAGGATCTATGTCTGCCGCCTTTGTTCCGGTGCTAACCGAAACGCAGGAACGCCAGGGCGAGCAGGAGTCAAGAACCCTCGTCCGAATCACCTTCACATTTATTTTCACCTTTGTCGGCGGTCTCTGTGTCGCAGGGATATTTTTTGCGCCATCAATAGTCTCGGCCATCGCACCAGGCTTTCTCGAGAACCCGGAAAAATTCAGAACAACCGTTCTTTTAACCAGAATAATGTTTCCCTTTCTTTTGTTTGTCAGCCTAGCAGCCATGATAATGGGAAGCCTAAACACAAAAGGAGTGTTTTTTGTCCCGGCTCTTGCTCCGGCAGTACTTAACATCGTAACGATTACTGTTGTGCTGAGTCTGGTTTCCCGGGTGACTCCGCCCATAATCGCCGTGGCTATTGGTATCGCCGCAGGAGGTTTTGCACAGTTCGCCATCCAGCTTCCATCGTTTTTCCGCAGAGGCTATTCCCTTCTGCCCTTGTTCAAATTCTATCACCCGGGCCTGAAAAAAATGTCCCTGCTCATCCTGCCGGTTGTTCTGGCAATGTCCACAAACCAGATAAATATATTTGTAACTAACATCCTGGCTTCATACCTGCCCGGGGGAAGCATAACCTACCTTTACTACTCTATGAGGCTTATCCACTTTCCCATAGGAATCTTCGGCGTTGCAATGGCCACAGCAGTACTGCCCACGCTTTCACGGCAAGCACTTGCCGGAGATATGGAAAAGCTGCGAGACACCTTCTCATTTTCACTCCGGCTGCTTTTCTTCATAACTCTTCCGGCTATGGCCGGGCTGATCGCCCTGCGCGTTCCGATTGTAAGCACCCTTTTTCAACACGGCAAATTTGGACAGGACGGCACAATCGGGACAGCTTCAGCACTTCTTTTTTATTCAACCGGCATCTGGTCTATGGTCGGCATGAGGGTGGTTGCTTCAACCTTTTACTCAATGCAGGATACAAAAACTCCGGTACGCATGGCCATGATCGGGGTCACTTCCAAC
>CAYWZR010000071.1:0-10688 GCA_964462885.1 uncultured Nitrospirota bacterium | reverse complement strand
GGGCCACCTGCACGTTCCACAGATTGTAGGAGAAACCGGTCATATCCGCTATTCAGGTTCGCCAATACCCATGGGGTATGGAGAAGGCACTCAGGAAAAGAAAGTGCTTCTTGTTGAGTTTAACATCAGAACACCACAAATACGTGAACTCCCTGTTCCATGCTTTCAGCCGTTAGAAAGAATATTCGGTAGGATTGATGATATTACAGGAAGAATCCATGAGCTTAAATCCCAGGGAAGTAATGCATGGGTTGAAATTGAATTTACTGGAACAGAGACCACCGGTAATCTGCGGGAACTAATTGATGAAGCTGTTGCTGATACTGCAATGGAGATCCGCCGAATAAAGAACAGGCGTGCTATTGAACGGGTTATAAGCCGAACTCGCGATGATGAAACACTTGATGACCTGGATGTGAACGATGTTTTTATTCGTTGTCTGGAAAACCATGAAGTGCTGGATGCTGAACGTCCAATGCTTATTCAATCATACAAAGAGATAATCACATCTCTTAATGAAGACGACATCAATGCAGAATAGATAGATCAATTTATCATCATGAAAATTCTTGAGCTTAGATTTAAAAACCTCAATTCACTCAGTGGCGAATGGGTCATCGACTTTACAAGTCCTGAGTATGTTTCTGATGGAATATTTGCTATTACTGGCCCTACAGGCGCAGGCAAGTCAACAATTCTAGACGCTATCTGTCTTGCACTTTATGGCAGAACACCGCGATTAAAATCTATTACCAAAAGCGGAAATGAAATCATGTCTCGGCAGACGGGTGAATGTTTTGCTGAAGTAACCTTTGAAACACAGGCCGGAAAATTCAGATCTTATTGGAGCCAACATAGAGCACGCAAAAAGGCTGACGGAAACCTGGCAGACTCAAAACATGAGATTTCGGATGTTGTCAGTGGCCAAGTCCTGGAATCGAAAAAACGTGATGTTGCCAATGCCATCGAAGAAAAAACAGGAATGGACTTTGATCGCTTTACCCGATCGATGTTGTTGGCACAAGGAGGATTTGCCGCTTTTCTCCAGGCTGTGCCGGATGATAGAGCCCCAATTCTTGAACAAATTACCGGCACGGAAATTTATAGTGAAATTTCAAAGCGTGTTCACGAACGTCAGCGAGAAGAGCATGGAATTCTTGAATTATTGCAGGCGGACACTGAAGGGATACTCATCTTAAGTGATGAAGAAGAAGCTGCGTTAAGTCGTGAAATCTCTGAAAAGCAGAATACTGAAAAAGAACTTGGCCTCAAAAATGATGAGCTGGGGAAATCCATTCTTTGGCTGACTGGAATCGATAGCTTAAAAAGCGAACTTTCCAAAATCGATAAGGAATCAGAAACCTTGCAGAATGAGTTAAAGGCATTTGAGGATGACAGGGTAAAATTACAGAAAGCGCTTAAAGCCGCAGAACTCGATAGTGAGTACGCAAGATTAGCATCAAAAAGGCAAGAGCAAAAAAATGATGATAAAGACTTGGTATCTTCAGAAGAGCAGCTTCCGAAGCACGAAGAGGAACTGGTATTAAAGGAAACAGACCTTAAAAATGCTGAAAATGCAGTTGCTAATGTTAGGAGTGAACAGAAACGCGAACTGGAGTTGATTAAAAAAGTCCGTGCGCTTGATCTGCTTCTTGCGGAAAAGCAATCTAATTTGAAAACCGCGGATTCAGATTGCCGGGAGGTTGAAGCACGGCTTTTAAAGAATAAAGAGCAACGACAAAAGATTATAAGCAACCAGGAGTCCGTTGGTAAGAAGTTGTCCAAGGTTAGAGATTACCTGTCTGCCAATGTCCGTGATGAAGGGCTGGTTTCTGAGCTTACAGGTATTAATGAGCAGATCAAAAATCTGAAGACAGCAATGGACAATGTTTCTACAAGCAACAATCAGGTTTCAGAATTCAGAAAGCAGGCAGAAACAGATGCTGCCCAGTACACGAAACAACAGGCATTATGCAAAAATCTCAAAGAAAAACATGATGCAGCCAAAAAGCTGGTGTTACAAACAAATGAGGATATTACAAAACTTTTGGATGGTCGTATGCTCCGGGAGTACCGGATTGAACATGACAGCCTTTTACGTGAAAAGGCCTACCTGAGGAAGATCGCAAGCCTTGAAGATGAACGTGCAAAGTTAGAAGACAGCAAGCCATGTCCGTTATGCGGATCTCTGCACCATCCCTTTGCTGAAGGTAATATTCCAGAAATGGATGAGACTGAGAAAAAAATCAATGAGCTATCCACGCTGATTAAAAAAGCGGAAGAGTTTGAAAGTGAGCTAAAAGAGCATGAATCTAAAGAGAATAAAGCAAGTAGTGTTTTCACTGAAGCTGAAAAGAAGCTTGTTCTGGCGTCACACAAAAAAGATGAATCACGGGGCAATGTCAAGCGCTCCGAAGACGAATTGAAATCGGCTTCGGAAAAATATGCTGAACTAAAGGAGTTCACCTTATTAAAGCTTAAAGCATTTGATATAAACCAGATACCGGACACAGGCCTTGAATCTATTTCAGAAGCTCTCGGAACCAGACTTAAGAAATGGCAGGATTGTCAAAGCCAGAAAGCTGAAATCGAAAAGAAAAATACTGAGCTGGCAGCTGAGATTCAAAGCCTTGGTGCTATCATGCAAACACTCAATGATTCGCTGAAAGAAAAACAAGCTGTTCAGAGCACACATAAAAATGAACTTGATAAACTGACCGATGAACGTAAAGGGTTGTATGGTAATAAAAACCCGGACGCAGAAGAAATACGCTTAGAAGGTTTGGTTGTTAAAGCTGAAAAAGATGAGAAGACGGCAAGAGAGAACCGGGATAAGGTTAGGCAGCAGTTGAATGACGTGAAAACCCGTATCACCGCTTTAAAGGAAAGTATGACTAAGAGGCAACCCGAGCTGGAGAAACTTGAATCATTCTTCATTGCCAGCTCTAAAAAATCCGGTTTTGAGGATGAGTCCTCATATACTTCATGTCTTATCTCTATCGGTGAAAGAAATAAACTGAGTCAGCAAGCCAAAGACATTGACGACAAACAAGCTGATATTGTAACGCGAAGAAAAGACCGGAAAAGGCGTCTATCTGAGGAAGTTGACAAAAAGATAACTGAAACCCCAATAGATGTTTTGAAAGAAGAAGAGACTGCAACCCGGGAGTCCCTGAGAAATCTTGGTGAGCAAATTGGAGCTATAAAGCAAAAAGTTATAGATAACACGGATGCAAAGACCAAACATCAAAAGAAACAAATATTAATCAAAGCGCAGAAAAAAGAATGCGCAAAGTGGGATTCGCTTCATTTATTAATAGGCTCTTCGGACGGTAAGAAATACCGAAACTTCGCTCAGGGTCTCACTTTTGAACTGATGGTGTCACATGCTAACAGGCAGCTTGAGAAAATGAATGATCGCTACCTGCTGGTCCGGGACAGTGAGCAACCGCTTGAGCTTAATGTTGTTGATAATTATCAGGCCGGTGAAATCCGGTCTACCAAAAACCTTTCTGGCGGAGAAAGTTTCATCGTCAGTTTGTCTCTGGCTCTTGGTCTGTCAAAGATGGCCAGCCGCAAGGTACGTGTCGACTCGCTTTTTCTTGATGAAGGGTTTGGCACCCTGGATGAAGATGCACTGGAAACAGCTCTGGAAACTCTGGTCGGGCTACAGCAGGGCGGAAAGCTGATTGGTGTAATTTCACACGTTCCAGCCCTAAAGGAACGTATTAGCACACAGATAAATATCCAACCTGTATCCGGTGGCAAAAGCAAAATTAGTGGTCCGGGGTGTAGGAAAATAATATAAAATAATTAGAGTTTGTCCATAAATTGCCTTTTTTTATTTTTGTCATACCCGAAGTCTTTAATCTGGCATCCAGAACTCATTGAAAAGGCTGAATTCAGGCTTCAGGACTGCCGGAATGACAGGTAGAGAGACTGAATTTATGGACAAAGTCGAAGGGTAACCAGGGATGAGCGGAGATGACTTGCCAATGCCAAAGCACCAGCAAGGTGAGAATGACAACCGCGCGGAAAAACTTGCAACACCGAGCTCGGCAGATTGCGGTGAGTTGCAGCGGTTGCATGAGGAAAACTCACGCCTCAAAGTTCTACTGGCCGAGCACGGCATTCAGTGGGAAGAATCAGATCCAGCAATAAAAACTCCACCTGAAACTGAAACGTCAGAAATACGCAGCCCACAGCCTTCCACAGCAGGAAAAGTTGCTCTTTTTCGGCGTCTGTTCCGAGGGCGTATCGATGTCTATCCGCTACGTTGGAAGTCGGCCAAGGGTAAGTCGGGATATTCTCCAGTCTGTGGCAACGAGTGGAAATCCGGCGTCTGTAACAAGCCCCGCATCAAATGCGGGGACTGCGATCATCGTCTGTTGTTGCCAGTCACAGATCAGGTGATTTACGGCCATTTGGCCGGTCAGCACACGGTGGGTGTTTACCCGCTTCTGGCCGATGACACCTGTTGTTTCTTGGCAGCCGATTTTGATAAAGTCGAATGGCGCGAGGATGCACGTGCCCTCATGCAATCGTGCCATGAGCTGAACATTCCTGCTGCGCTGGAAATCTCACGCTCTGGCAATGGTGCACATATTTGGATCTTTTTTTCTGATCCTGTCCCGGCCCGCGAGGCCCGGCAACTGGGCGCGGCTCTGATCAGCCACACATGTAACCGTACACGTCAGCTCTCTCTTTCCAGTTATGATCGGCTATTTCCAAATCAGGACACCCTGCCAAAGGGCGGTTTTGGCAACCTGATCGCACTTCCTTTGCAGAAACAACCGCGCGAACATGGATGTAGCGTTTTTGTCGATGAAAACTATGTTCCTTATTCTGACCAGTGGGCTTTTCTGGCGTCGATTACACCTATGCCTCGATTCGAACTGGAAAATGCCATTCTACGAGCCACTGGTGACAGACATACTCTCGATGTGGCCTTTGTCACTGAAGAAAACAAACATAAGCCGTGGCAAGTGGCAACTCCCGATTCAAAGCGGATATCCAGCCCGCTCCCTGAATCGCTAAAACTGATACTGGCCAACCAGATTTTCATTGCCAAGGCTGATCTGACTCAGCCGTTAACTAATCGCCTGATTCGGCTGGCAGCCTTTCAGAATCCGGAATTTTATAAGGCCCAAGCCATGCGTTTGCCGGTCTGGAACAAACCGCGCATTATTGATTGTGCCGAGAATTTTACACAGTATATCGGCCTCCCCCGGGGATGCCTGGATGCAGTGCAGGAACTGCTGCAACAAAACGATATCCGGGCTGAGATTCAGGATGAACGAGTTGCGGGGTGCAAGGTGTCTGTCAAGTTCATAGGAAAACTGAGAAAAGATCAAAAAGCGGCTGTCAAGGCGATGCTGAAACAGGAGGTGGGTGTTCTTCATGCGCCCACTGCTTTTGGCAAAACGGTCAGCTCTGCCGCACTAATTGCGCAGCGCAAGGTGAGCACAATGATTTTAGTTCATCGCACCGAGCTGCTTCGGCAATGGCAGGAAAGGTTGACCAGCTTTCTTGAGCTACCCAAAGATACGCTGGGGTTGCTTGGTGGCGGCAAGAAAAAACTTACCGGAAAGGTTGATATCTCTGTCATGCAGTCGCTGTCACGGCTTGAGGATCTTGCTGAACTGTTTAACAGGTATGGCCAGATTATTGTTGATGAGTGTCATCACCTCTCGGCTTTTTCCTTTGAAGCAATCCTCAAACAGGCCAAGGCTAGATATGTCATTGGCCTTACCGCCACACCGTTCCGGCGCGATGGTCACCATCCGATTATCTTCATGCAATGTGGCCCGATTCGGCACAGTGCCCCACATCCTGAAAACGCTCCGGCTCACCTGGAGGTCTTGCCGCGGAACCTATCCGCTCCAGAGATTCCTACAGGATCCGACATTCAGGGTATTTTTAGCATACTTACCAACGACACCAGCCGTAACCGGCGTATCGCTCAGGATATTATGTTGGCATATCAGGAAGGCCGGAAGATTTTGGTGCTGACAGAACGAACCGAACATCTTGAACTGTTGCAAGAAGCCATCAGTGATGACATTAAGCACTGCTTTTTACTTCACGGTCGGTTGTCAAAGAAACAACGTATGGGCACCCTTGCCGAGCTTGTCGAATTGGATGGTTCCACGCCTTTGGTACTTCTTGCTACCGGCAGATTGATTGGTGAGGGTTTTGACCATCCTCCCCTTGATACATTGGTTTTGGCTATGCCGATCTCGTGGAAGGGAACACTCCAGCAATACGCTGGCCGCCTGCACCGGGAACATACTGAAAAACATGACGTACGCATCTATGACTACGTCGAACAAGATCAGCCACAGCTTGTCAGAATGTGGGATAAACGCAAGCGTGGTTACCACGCCATGGGCTATCAGATTCTGTCTTGTGAGTGAGTAGAGACTAGCACAATTGACATCAGATGAGAATGAGTATATCGAAGAAGTGTCACAAGATGTGGCGCAATTGTGTGAGGGTATTCTTTCTTAAAATATGTAATATTTCGTTACTAAAATTTATTATAATTAAGGGTGAAGTCTGAAGTGTCTAAACATGGCATACTTTTACCCTTTGTGTGTTGTTTAGCGGGAAAAGGTGTTCCCAGACATCTGGATTCAGTGCGACCCTTTTATGGGCAAAGACAAAACGCACATATTCGACACATACTGAAATCCATGACCATCTGCCTATTGACGTAGAGCAGGCCATGGGGTTTCTGAGAAAAACATGCTATTCGGGGGCGGACCTCTCCCAGCTTCGCTGCAGAAACGTGTGGAGTATTTCACTGGTAATCCTGCGGGTAGTGGGTTAGTTAAATGTGTAATTTATTGTATAATTATCTTAATGACACATTAATCAAAAAGTTATCTGCCCGGATTGTGAAAGTACCAAAATTATAAAGTCTGGTCGAAGTGCATGTGGAGCACAGCGTTATTGATGCCAAGAGCCAGGTTGTAAAACAAAAACGTTCATGTTGACCTATGTGGCTAAAAAATATGGGTAAAGGATAGGTCCGGTCGGTTTGCGGTGAAAACCGTGGCTGTGCTATTTTTCAACTATGCCGGAAAAAACATTGAACATCCTAAATCTACCTAATATCCTCACAATTGCTCGTATTCTGATGGTTCCTTTTTTCATTGCGGCTCTTCTGTATCGTTATAATCAGTATGCTCTTGCGTTGTTTATCGTGGCTTCACTCACGGACGTGTTGGATGGTTTTGTTGCACGTATGAGTAACCAAAAAACAAGATTTGGTGAAGTGCTTGATCCTATTGCGGATAAGTTGCTGCTGATGTCATCATTTGTCATCTTCGCTATACTTGGCTGGGTTCCTCTGTGGCTGACCATTACCGTGCTGAGCCGCGACGTAATCGTAATAATCGGCACAGTCATACTGTATCTAAGTACTGGTATGCTTGTGATGCAGGTTACGCGTACGGGCAAACTGACGATAGCTCTTCAGGTTGCCATGCTTGCTTATATCCTTATACGTGTCAACTATTTGGGCGATGCAGGTTCTCCTATGATTTTTTATTTTGTCGTACTCATATCAACAGCCGCATCCGGGGTGCAATATATAATGAAAGGATTGAGGTTTGCAGGTGGACACTAAAGGAGTGCAAAAGACAACGCCCGTGCGGGGAGTTTTGGTCTCAGGTGTGATTGAGGGATTGACCGCCGAGCGGCTGGGTATACGAGTTGGAGACCGTCTGCTGAAAGCCAACCGCCGCGTAGTAAGGGATGTTATTGATTACATGTTTGAGGCAGGTGAGGATAGCTTTGAGCTGGAGTTTGAACGTGCCTCAAACGGAGAAATTTTCAGGGTGACGCCTGACTATGATATGGATTTAGGCATGGAACTGGAACCGCCCCGGACCAAAACATGCAAGAACAAATGTATATTCTGTTTTGTAGCACAGCTACCCAAAGGGATGAGACAAACCCTTTATGTTAAGGATGAAGATTACAGGCTTTCCTTTTTGTACGGCAATTATATCACTCTTTCGAACCTTACGGAAGCCGATTGGGCCAGAATTGTCAAGCAACGTTTGAGCCCGCTTTACATATCTGTGCATTCAGTGGATCCTGAAAAACGCCGACTTCTTCTAGGCAGAAAACAGCCGACCAAAAATAATGAACCAGACATACTGGCCGAGTTAACAAAGCTGGTTAAAGCCGGTATCCGCATTCATGCTCAGGCTGTTATATGTCCGGATATAAATGACGGTAAAGACCTGGAAAAAACTGTAAACGCTCTGGCTGGTTTGTATCCCGGTGTAGAGTCTCTGGCTGTAGTTCCTGTGGGTCTTACACGGTTTATCAAAAACAATCTACAACCAGTGGATCGAAAGCAGGCTGTAACGACTATAAAGCAGCTTGAAAGGCTGAGGAGGAAATTTATAAAACGCTTTGATGATCCTTTTGTTCAACCCTCAGATGAGTATTATCTAAAAGCGAATCTACCTGTACCGGAAGCCAAGGAGTACGGCGAGTTTTCTCAGATAGAAAACGGGGTGGGTTTAGTGCGCGATTTTCTGGACCGGTTTGATGCGCTTGATCTGCCCAAAAGACTTCGTCGCCGTTTGAGCTTACTGACCTTTACCGGTCGGTCTTTCTTCCCGTTTCTGAAAGAGGCTGCAAATAGTCTTGAAGCAAATATCAAGTGGCTTGACCTTCATGTGCTTGAGATTCAAAACGATTTTTTTGGAAATAATGTAACGGTGAGCGGTCTTATTACGGGCAGTGACATAATTGCTCAGATATCGAAATATCTCTTGGTAAATAAGGTTGATGCGTTGCTTGTTCCCTCTGTTGTGCTAAGAGATGGTGACGGTGTTTTTCTTGATGATGTGACAGTTCAGGAAGTCGAGCAAAAGTTGAAAACCCCGGCTTTGGTGATAGAGCCAACGCCTGAAGGACTGCTGGAAGGGATAAAGAATAGTGAATAGTGAAGGGTGAAAAAAGAAGAAATATGAACATAACAGGTAAGACAGTTCTGGTTGGAATTTTTGGACATCCGGTGGAACATACGTTTTCGCCTGCGATGCATAATGCGGCTTTCGATCGTCTGGGTCTTAACTGGTGTTATCTGCCGTTTCATGTATTGCCCGAGCGGCTGGGCGAAGCGGTTGAAGCAATACGCGCTTTAGGTTTGAGGGGTGTTAATGTGACTGTTCCCCATAAAGAAGGTGTGATCAGGTATCTCGACCGTGTGGATGAGGAGGCAGCCAGAATAGGTGCGGTAAACACCGTGGTAAACGAAGACGGAGTGCTGGTTGGATATAATACCGATGGAAAAGGTTTTGTGCGCTCTCTTGAGGAGGCCGATATTATAATTGGCGGGAAAAAAATAATAGTGCTAGGTGCCGGAGGTGCGGCCAGGGCTGTCTGTTTCAGCCTGCTTTCAGCCGGGGCATCCGATCTTTTGATAGTAAATCGTACTTTAGAACGGGCAAAACAGTTAGCCGATGACATCAATGCAGTAAGTAAAGCAGCAAAAGCAACAGGATCTCTGAGTTCTACTTCCGGATATGACATACTGGTTAACACCACTTCGCTTGGTCTGCATAACGGAGACCCGATGCCGATTGAAGATTCCTTGCTAAACAGCAGCCTTTTTGTCTGCGATCTCATATACAATCCAGCCCGCACCCATTTAATGTGTCTTGCGGAACAAAGAGGGTGTAAGACCATAAACGGACTCGGAATGCTGCTTTGGCAGGGAGTTCTAGCATTTAACCTCTGGACAGGCATAATGCCTCCTGTGGAGGTTATGAGTGACGCATTACGGGTTTAGGGTGCAGATCCCTGTGCCCTATGCCCTGAGCCAAACTTTACACAAGGCTGTTTATATGCTAATATGACTTTAAGGGTTGGAATAATATTTGCATTAACAATTTTTCTGCTTCTCTATATATCTGTCTTGCGGCGTGATGCAGATATTTCGTCTGTCCCTTTGAAATCCGGGTCGTTACTTGAGTCGCTTAGAGTTGTTCAAAAAGAAGGCGACAGTTCAAAGTGGGAACTTCTTGCAGAACGTGCGGATCTTGGAAAAAGTATGAAGGCGGC
Source organism: uncultured Nitrospirota bacterium (assembly GCA_964462885.1). GTDB lineage: Bacteria > Nitrospirota > Thermodesulfovibrionia > SZUA-242 > SZUA-242 > JALUUO01. The sequence goes on along the minus strand of CAYWZR010000071.1, from coordinate 599 downwards.
TGAACTTGAGTCGCTTAGGCTCAATATTCATCAGCCTTCCGAGCTTAGCGTGAGTGCGAAGCAAGGACATTATGATTTCTCCACCCGAAACATCGAGTTTCTGGGTGATGTTGCAATTAAGGGAAAATCCTGGGTTCTAACAACGAAAAAGGCAGACTGGAATGATGCCGCCGGATTTCTCACCTCGGAAGATCCTATACTCATGGAGGGCAAAACCTTTTCTGTAAAAGGTATCGGCCTACAGGTTGATGTTGAAACTCAAATTGCCAAAACTTCAGAGGTTACCTGTACTTTTTACTCCAGGTAGGCTGGGCATTGTAGCTTTTGTTTTTATCAATGTTTTGATAAATGTTGTGTTTTTTCAGCCGACAGTGGTCTCTGCTGCTACTGCTGATGAAAAGACAGGCAGGAGTCGACAGGAGTCCGAGACCGAGGCGAAAAAGCCTGTTGTCATCACGGCAAAAACCATGGATGCTGACAACCTGGCCAACAAGGCTCTGTTTGTGGGTGATGTGGTGGCAAAGTCGGATGGAGTCACTGTTTACGCCGATCGTATGGAGGTTTTCTATAGCGAAGACTCTGGGCACGTTGTCCGTATT
>CAYWZR010000070.1:0-10712 GCA_964462885.1 uncultured Nitrospirota bacterium | reverse complement strand
GGCAGAAGCAAAGGGTTGATAAAAGTCCTGGCCGATAAGGGCCAAAAAAGCCTTTCGATTGCGCCCGAAGCCGGCTCCGAACGCATGCGCAGGGTGGTAAAAAAGCATCTTACAGAGGAAAACATACTTGAAGCCGCAGACCTGATACTTGCCCTGGGGATATCCCAACTCCGCCTCTATTTTATGATTGGGCTTCCAACCGAAACCGCCTCTGATGTAGATGCCATAGCCAAGCTTGCCGCAACGATCAGAAGTATGCGAAAAGGAGGAACCATTGTTCTGTCTGTAAGCTGTTTTGTCCCAAAGCCCTTTACCCCATTTCAGTGGATGGCCATGGAGGAGGAGAAAACACTTAAAAAAAAGCTTGCCCGCATCAAAGAGTTGTTAAAAGGCATAACCGGTATTACAGTTGTGCATGACCCGCCCAAAACCTCCTGCATTGAAGCTTTTCTTTCAAGAGGTGATCGCAGGGTTTCGCGGGCCATAGAGGAGATAGCCGCAAGCCAGGGCAAAAGCGGCGACTGGAGGAAATCATCACTACGGGCCGGAATCAACCCGGAGATTTACGCTCACAGAAGGAGAGATTTTAAAGAACCTCTGCCCTGGGATTTCATAGATTCCGGGATCAACAAGGCAATGCTTGAAGAGGAGTGCAGAAAAGCGCTTAGCGAAAGGTGACGAATTCGTGAAAATGATTTAATCTTTTCTCAAACCCTAACCAGGCAGGGCCCAAACTTGCAGAGCGCAACCATGCAACCATAAAAAAACCGGGCGTTTATTTCAACGACCCGGTTTTTTATTAAAAATGCTTATGCCTGGTTAACACTTACATGTGCCACAACTGTTTTCTGCTGGCTTACTGCCAACTGGATTCTCTGAGGTTATGGCAAGACCCGAGCGGGAACCATCATCTACATGATCAATTGTGAGTTTTCCCAGAGAACTCAGCAGTTTCTCCTCCACCACAAATTTTAGGTTATCGAATTCAAATACCTTGTCACTGTCTTTTGGCTCATCCAGAGCCAGACCCAAAGAGGGTCCACCTCAGCCACCGGAAAGATACACTCTGAGCGGCGAAGACTGGTTCTGCTCTTTCAAGTAGCCGGTCAACATATCCTGTGCAATTTTAGTTACTTCCAACATAACATGTTCTCCTTAAAAAGAAATATCTTCCTACCAGTTCTACTTATAATATCGACCAAAGTGATGTTTTTTTTAAATACTAGGTGAAACATAGTACTTAATTAATAATTCTTTGTGTCGAAATTACAGTATGCAAGATGACATCTATCCAGACTATCTACATTAATTATCCGATAATCAAGCTCAAACTGTCAAATAACAAAGCCAGAACATGCCGAAAACAGGCTAAAACAGGATCACAGTCATCTCATTTCTATAGTTTTACTGGATTGATAGATTAACCATCTTCACAGGTTATCTCTATATTAACGTCATTGTTTTTTGGGGTGATTTTTCCCTAAGAAATGTAACTGGTTTAAGGAAATTGCCTCAAGCATACAGACAGCATAGGCCGCCATACCCTCACCACGGCCTATCGGCCCCATGCCCTCAGCTGTTTTAGCCTTTATGTTAATTCTATCCTGCGGGATTCCGGTTGATGAGAGCCTCTCTTTCATGCGGTCTATGTATGGAGCAATGCGGGGCTTTTCGGCCAGCACTGTAGCGTCGAGCCAACCGATTTCCAGACCCATACCAGTCGCCTTTTCAACCATTTTACCAAGAAGGTAAATACTATCAGCCCCTTTCCATGCCGGATCGGTATCAGGGAAATGCATTCCTATATCGCCAAGACCAAGTGCCCCGATCAGAGCATCAGTGATCGCGTGAGAAAGAACGTCCGCGTCAGAGTGGCCCATTAGCCCTTTATCAAATGGAATTTCCACCCCGCCCAAAACCAACTTTCTGTCTTTAACTAAGCGATGAGAATCATATCCGTGACCTATTCGGCAATTCACCTTACCCCTCACGCTTTTTGCGTTTGATATATGGATTCGGCCAGCACCAAGTCGTCTGGAGTAGTAATCTTGATGTTGTCGTAAGAGCCTTCCACTATTTTCACACATTCTCCCATATGTTCAACCAAAGCAGCGTCGTCAGTGGCTAAAAAACCTTTGACAGCAGCCTGAGCATACGCTTTTTTAAGCATTAAACAGGGGAAAGCCTGTGGCGTTTGAACAGCTATCAACCGGTTGCGCCGGAGTGTGGAGAGCACAATATTATTATCATCGATCTCCTTAATTGTATCTTTGACAGGCACACCCGGCACTGCGCCTGTTCCCATGGAGGCTTCCAGAATAATTTTCTCAATCATCTCCCGGCTTGCAAAAGGACGAACAGCATCGTGTACCAGCACAATATCAGTTTCACCCGCTACCAGCTTCAATCCGTTATAAACCGAGTCCTGCCGCTCGGCTCCTCCTGATGCAATTCTTCTAACCTTGTCAATGCCGTAATCTTCGACCAAACCAAGAGTATCCTCCATATCTGAGTCTCTAAGTATAGGTATTATTTCGGTGATAGAAGGGATCGACTGGAGAAGTTTCAGGGTATGCGCCATTATGGGCATACCCCCGATTTCAAAAAAAGGCTTTCTGGCAGACGGACCTATACGCCTGCCCATACCAGCTCCTGGAACCAAAGCTACAACGATCATGTTTGGTTCAGGCTGCCTCGTCCCTTGGCTTTGCAAAGATCATCCTGCCTGCTGTGGTCTGTAAAACACTGGTTACCACGACGTCAAGCTTTTTGCCTATCATACGCCTGCCGTTTTCGACAACCACCATTGTGCCATCGTCCAGATAGGCAACACCCTGAGTCGCCTCCTTTCCTTCCTTCAACACGTAAACGTGCATGGATTCTCCAGGCAAAGCGACCGGCCTGAGCGCATTAGCAAGCTCATTTACGTTAAGAACCCCGATGCCTTGCACTTCGCAGACCTTGTTAAGGTTAAAATCAGTAGTGATGACTTTTCCGTTCATAGCGCGGGCCAGAGCAACAAGCTTAGCATCCACCTCTTTGATCCGGGGAAAATCTTCATCCACAATACGGACCTTGACATCAGGTGATTTTTGAATCCTCTGTAACATGTTCAGGCCTCTGCGCCCTCTTGTGCGCCTTAGCGAGTCAGAGGAATCAGCAATATGCTGAAGCTCATGAAGAATAAACTGAGGAATGATAAAAGCGCCATCAAGAAAGCCTGTTTCACAAATGTCAGCTATTCTACCGTCTATGATAGCGCTGGTATCTATAATCATCACATTTTCGACACCACCACGACCCGTGATGGATTTATATAGCCTGGCAAAAGTGAAGTTCTTCCCACGATTAAGGCCGATGGCCAGGCCGGTATATCCAAGAAGTACGTAGCAAACCACATCCAGGTTTAAATCCTGAATACCCGGAATATTTTTAAAAGGAAGTCCGAGAAGCCAAGCCGAGAAAATTCCGATAAAAAGACCTGCGACCCCGCCCAGAAAAGTCCAGATCGTAAGACGTCTTAAAACCAACTCAAGAGCTATTGCAGCAACCGGGAGCAGAAATCCTATTAAAAGCCCGATTTTTAACTCCTCACCCTTCCCGCCTATTATATAGCCGATAACCAACGAGACCAGGACGAAACCTATTCTTAAAACCATGTAAGTTTTAACCCCTCAGCAGAAAAGATAGTAATGAAAATTATTCCGAAACCGATACGTAAAACTTCCGGCCCAGCCTGTTTATAAACATAAGTAGGGGGCCGTCGCCCGTGCCTGCAGAAACAGCGCTGTCAAAATCCCGCACACTAAGAATTCTTTGTTTGTTTACCTCCTGAATCAGATCCCCTTTTCTGAGTCCTGCCTCCTCAGCAGGACTGCCGGGATCTACGCGCACAACCACTACACCCTTTTCCCCAGGTGATAAATCAAGCTGGCGCTGCACATCGCGCGAAAGCCCGATCACGCTTAAACCCAGTCGGCTCTTTTTCTGCAACTCAGTCTTAGGCTGCCGGGGAGATAACCTCTCATGCCCTTCGATTGGAAGCTCCGTAATTTCCACCTCTGCGGTTATATTTTTGCCATCACGCAGCAGCACAATCTTTACTCTGCTTCCGGCAGTAGTAGTGGCCACGATATTTCTAAGCGAAGAGACATCGTCAATTATTTTTCCGCCAAATTCAAGCACGATATCACCACGACTTATACCGGCCTTGTCCGCAGGGCTACCAGCCATCACATCACCCACAAGGGCTCCGCGGACCTCGGCAAGACCAAAATGATCTGCTATTTCCGGTGTTATATCCTGAATTGTTACGCCAAACCAGCCACGGCTGACCCTGCCCTCTTCAAGTAGCTGCTTCATCACTCTTTTGGCCATATTACTTGGCACTGCGAAACCTATGCCCTGGTAACCGCCGCTTCTTGAAAATATGGCGGTGTTTATACCAACAAGCTCACCACGTATGTTCACCAGCGGACCGCCGGAATTTCCTGGGTTAATGGCAGCGTCAGTCTGAATAAAATCCTCGTAATCCGCAATACCTACGTTGGCACGGCCCGTGGCGCTGATAATTCCCATGGTGACTGTACGGGCAAGCCCGAACGGACTGCCTATGGCAAGAACAAATTCGCCTACTTCGAGTTTCTCCGAGTTTCCCCAGGGTACAGTTGGAAGTTCTTTCTCCTCTATCTTGATTACGGCAAGATCTGTTTTTGAATCAGTGCCTACAATTTCCGCAAGGTATTCCTTCCGGTTAAATAGTGTTACCTTTATTTCGTCAGCACCTTCCACCACATGGTTATTGGTAACTATCAGACCCTCTGAAGAAACTATAACCCCAGAACCCATACTCTGCTCTTTGTAGCTTTTTGGTTCCCTGAATTCCCTGGGTGAACCAAAAAACTCCCGAAAGAAAGGATCACTAAAAAAAGGAGAACGTTCACTGGGATGCCGGTTAAAAACCTTTACCGTTGATATATTTACCACCGCAGGACCAACCGCTTTTACAATCTCTGCAAAAGCCCTGCCAGACTCAAAAAGCTGTTCAGGAACTTTCGGCACAGCATATGTAGATGTATGTATAGGATGCTCCGGGCCAGGCACCCCAGAGGATGATAATTTACCACCGGCATAGAAGGCCGCGGCTACTGCAAGCAGCACTATAAACCCACCAATAAATTTTTTCATCGCACCTCTCACACCAAAGGATAAACGAGCAAAAGAATTCGGTACGGCCTTACCCAACCGACCAAACAAAAGCGTCGAAGCCTCAAAGTTTCGCATCATTATAAACAATCGTAACAGGTTACGTAAGTCAGGAATCAGAGAGCGGTTTTTGAACCCGCCCCTACTCTAATTTCAGATGAAGTTCCCGAAGCTGTTTAGCACCCACAGACGAGGGGGCATCGGTGAGGGGGCAAATGGCCTTCTGGGTTTTCGGAAAAGCGATCACATCTCTTATTGATGAGGCTCCAACCATAATCATAATAAGACGATCCAACCCAAGTGCAAGACCTCCATGGGGCGGCGCACCATACTCGAGAGCTTCCAGAAGAAAGCCGAACTTTGCACTCGCCTCTTCTTCTGTGATCCCTAGTACTTCAAGCATCTTCTGCTGTAAATTCCTCTTATGAATACGGATGCTGCCTCCGCCGATTTCACATCCGTTAAGCACCAGATCGTAGGAACGGGCACGCAGAGATCCAAGCTCTTTTCCACCACCTGGCACCGACCTTAATAAAGTTTCAATATCAGTTTCAAAGGGCGCGGTAAATGGATGATGCATGGCCTGGTAACGGCCTAGCTCATCGTCCCATTCAAGCAGAGGAAATCCGGTTACCCAGGTAAAGCAGTACTCATTTTCGGGTATCATATTCAGTCTCTGCCCGAGCATCACTCTCAACCGCCCGAGCGTCTCGGCCGCAACACCAGCCTTGTCAGCTACAAAAAGCATGATATCACCATCCAAAGCGCCAAGCCTTTCAGCCATAGACTTTAGTGATTCCGCTGAAAAAAACTTGGCAATAGGAGACTCAAACCCTCCATCCTTCCCGCCATCTTTTACCTTGATCCATGCCAAGCCCTTTGCTCCGTAAGACTGAGCATCTGCCGTAAGATCATCCATCTGCTTGCGCGAGTAGCTGGCAATTCCAGGAGCACAAATGGCTTTGACCACTCCGCCCGAGCCAAGCGCATCGAGAAAAACTTTAAAACTGCTTTCCTGCACAATATCCGCCATGTCCTTAAGCTCCATGCCAAACCTGAGATCAGGCTTGTCAGAGCCAAAGCGATCAATAGCATCATAATATGATAGATTAGGAATCTCACCCACCTCAACACCAAGAACCTCTTTGAATACCAGACGAATCATTGCACCGGTAAGTTCAATTACGTCCGCCTCGTCAACAAATGACATCTCCAGATCAATCTGTGTGAACTCGGGCTGACGGTCTGCTCTTAAATCTTCGTCCCTGAAACATTTAACAACCTGGTAGTAACGTTCAAAGCCGGCCACCATAAGTATCTGCTTGAAAAGCTGCGGCGATTGCGGCAGCGCATAGAAATGGCCCGGGGTCACCCTGCTTGGTACAAGGTAATCCCTTGCGCCTTCAGGAGTGGACTTATTTAGAACCGGAGTTTCTACATCAATAAAACCCTGCTCGCTAAGAAAACTGCGGACCAAAGAGACCACACGATTTCTTATTACAAGATTTTTCTGTATCGAGGGACGGCGAAGATCCAGGTAGCGATGCTTAAGTCGAAGCGATTCCGATGGCTCCGGACCTTCATCAATAAGAAACGGCAGAGGTTTTGACTCGTTAAGAATCTCAAGATTATGAGCAAACACCTCAATCTGGCCAGTTGGCAGCGAGGAGTTCTCAGTGCCATCAGGCCTACGCCTGACAATGCCTTTTACCAAAAGCACAAACTCATTTCGAATGCCGTGCGCCTGCTCATGAATGCTCTGTATGGCATCACTTATGCCATACATCTTTTGATCATAATCAGGGCCCTCAGCGCTTTCCGGATTAAAAACCACTTGAGTAAGACCTGAGCGATCCCTTAAATCGATAAATATAACCCCGCCATGATCTCGCCGCCGCCATGCCCAACCTGCAAGCGTAACCTGCTGATCTATATGTTCAGCCCTCAACTCCCCACAGGCGTGTGTACGTTTCATATTTTTTTTACCTTTTTTACTTTTTTGCCTTTTTGCCTTTCTACCTTTCCTCGACCCTCTCGTGCTGGTCCTGTCGATCGACTTAACTTGGCAACCTCACCTTCGTTCATCAGCCTTGACTCTCCGGCTTTAAGACTGCCCAGAGCTAGAGGCCCTATTCGCACCCTCCGAAGACGCTGTACTAAATGACCAACCGCCTCAAACATGCGGCGCACCTGTCTCTGCCGACCTTCATGAATAGTAATTTCAACCCACGAACCTTTATCTCCTTCAGGAAGAGGCTTTACAATCGCTGGCGCGGTGATGCCATCGTCAAGACGAATTCCCCTTCGAAGACGAGCGATTTCAGCTTCGCTCAGTTTTCCTCTAATTTTAACCTGATATACTTTATCTATCTTTGAAGAAGGATGCATAAGCCTGTTGGCTAATTCTCCGTCATTGGTCAAAATAAGCAGTCCCTCAGAGTGGTAATCCAATCGACCGACCGGAAAGATACGAACCTTCACTCCTTTAAGAAAGTCCATTACGGTTTTGCGCCTCTCGGGATCGGAGAGCGAAGTTATAACTCCACGGGGCTTATTCATAACAACGTAGAGTTTGGGCTCGGTACCGGAAATTTTTTTCTGTCCGACCTTTATATGGTCAATATCAGGATCAGCCTTTTCTCCGATAACAGCAACCCTACCGTTTACAGTCACCAGTCCCTCAAGGATCATCTCCTCCACCTTACGCCTGGATGCTACACCGGCATGCGAAAGGATCTTCTGTAAACGCTGCTTCATGAAGGTATAAACGGAAAGCTCGCCAGCCTTAAGTCCTTAGTCCTCAATTCTATTTTTGGACTTACTCCCATTCTATCGTGCCCGGGGGTTTGCTGGTAATGTCGTAAACAACACGGTTTACACCGCGAACCTCGTTTATAATACGATTCGATATCGTGCTTAAAACATCATAGGGAATCTTGGCCCAATCTGCGGTCATCCCGTCAACACTGGTGACAGCTCGAAGGGCGACAACATTTTCATAAGTCCGCTCATCGCCCATCACGCCTACCGCCTTGATCGGCAAAATTACGGCAAAAGACTGCCAGATGCTGTGATATAAATCCGCACGTTTTATCTCTTCCAACAGTATGTAGTCAGCCTCGCGAAGCAGTTGCAACCTCTCCGGTGTTACCTCGCCCAGGCAACGAATTGCAAGACCGGGACCTGGAAAGGGTTGGCGACGGCAGATTTCTTCTGATAGATCAAGCTCAAAACCGATCTCCCGCACCTCGTCTTTAAACAACTCTCGGAGCGGCTCGATGAGCTTAAGTTTCATCACCTCGGGTAAACCGCCAACATTATGATGCGACTTGATAATCGCTGAAGGTCCTTTAAAAGATACGCTCTCTATAACATCCGGATAAAGGGTTCCCTGAGCCAAAAACTCTGCATCTTTGACTTTCTCTGCCTCTTCTTCAAAAATTTTAATAAACTCGCCGCCTATGATCTTGCGTTTTTTCTCAGGATCGCTAACTCCCTTAAGTTTTGACAGGAAACGCTCCTCAGCCTGAACATGCACAAGCCGAATATGGAAATGCCTGTCAAAGGTTTCAACAACCTTCTCTGCCTCGCCTTTTCTAAGAAGGCCGTTGTCCACAAAAATACAGGTAAGCCGCTCGCCGATGGCCCGGTGCAGAAGAAGAGCCACAACCGAGGAATCCACGCCACCTGAAAGAGCACAGATTACATTTTTGCCTTCTGTCTGTCTGCGAATGTCATCGAAGGCCGATTCAATAAAAGAAGACATCTCCCAAGTTGCCTGGCAACCACATATGTTATGCGCAAAGTTATGCAGTATCCGGCTCCCATCATCCGTATGCACAACTTCAGGATGAAACTGGAGTGCGTAAAGCTTCTTGTCTGGGTTTGAAATAGCGGCAACCGGAGCATTTTTGGTATGCCCTATGCCCTTGAAGCCATCAGGCAGTTTTTCCAGTCTGTCGCCGTGGCTCATCCAGACAACCGAAGAACTGCTTACCCCACACAGTAAATCTGACTCGTCGTCCACATAAAGCTCAGCCCTTCCGTACTCGTGCCGCTTGGACTCCATCACCCTACCTCCCATCATGTGGGAGATAAGCTGCATACCGTAGCAAATCCCAAGAACCGGCACGCCCAGCTCGAATATTTCGGGCAAAGGAATCGGCGCGCCCTGATCGTAAACACTAGCCGGACCACCAGATAGAACAATCCCTTTCGGGGCCATATCCCGTATCTTCTCGACCGGGGTATTAAATGGCATGATCTCCGAATAAACCTTGCCCTCCCTGATACGGCGGGCAATAAGCTGGGTGTACTGGGACCCGAAGTCTAAAACTAAAATCGTCTCTTCGTGCATATGCTTTGGCCTCTACGATAACCTGTAGTTCGGCGCCTCGCGAGTCACCGTAACATCATGCACATGGCTTTCCCTAAGGCCGGAGGGCGTGATTTTTATAAACCTGGCCCGGCTCTGTAAGTCTTCTATTGTTTTACAACCGCAGTATCCCATACCTGAACGCAGCCCACCCACCAACTGATGCACTGTGGCCGAGGCCAGCCCTTTGTATGGAACCTTCCCCTCAATTCCCTCGGGAACAAGTTTTCTGGCCTCAACGCCATCCTGGCCGTAGCGGTCCTTTCCACCCACTTCCATGGCTCCAAGGGATCCCATACCACGATAGCTTTTGTACGTACGGCCCTGAGATAATATTGTCTCACCCGGACTTTCCTCTGTGCCAGCAAGAAGGCTTCCTATCATAACCGAGTCTGCGCCGGCTGCTATCGCCTTAACGATGTCCCCGGAAAACTTAATTCCTCCATCCGCAATAATGCAAACCCCGCTGCCTTTTGCCGCATTAACACAGTCCATTATAGCGGTAAGCTGTGGCACCCCTGAACCAGCAACTATCCTGGTAGTACAGATGGATCCAGGCCCCACACCCACCTTTACAGCATCTGCACCCGCCCCGATCAGGTCTTTTGTGGCTTCCTCTGTGGCTACGTTACCAGCAACTATCTGGAGATCAGGATAGCGTTTGCGTACGTCTTTAACTATCTGTAACACCGCCTTTGAATGTCCATGTGCCGTATCAATAGCTATTACGTCCACCTGTGCCTCAACTAACGCCGCCACTCGCAAAAGGGCCTCTTTACCAACTCCCACAGCAGCTCCTACCCGCAGACGTCCATGGGAATCCTTGCATGAATTCGGGTATTTCCGGCGCTTTTCCAAGTCCTTAATTGTTATAAGGCCTATAAGGTGCTTCTGTTTATCCACTATCGGCAGTTTCTCTATACGGTGCTTATGAAGAATCGCCTGGGCCACCTCCAGAGTGGTTCCTGCTTTTGCAGTTACAAGCTTACGACTGGTCATCACCTCCGAGACCTTGCGAGTGAAATTCGTCTCAAACCGCAAATCACGGTTGGTAAGTATACCCACAAGCCTTTTTTGCTTACCTTTGACAACTGGTATGCCGGATATCCTATACCGCTCCATCAGGGCCAGG
>CAYWZR010000069.1:0-10726 GCA_964462885.1 uncultured Nitrospirota bacterium | reverse complement strand
AATAAATCTATTGATTTTAGTGCATTTTACATTGTTTCAAAGTAGCCACACCCAACGTAAAAGGAGAAATAAGCTGCGGGTCAACTATATTATTGATTAAATCTTCGGTTGTTATGCCAGCGTGCTTGAGTATTGCCCCTAATGTTTTCTCTGGCATATCTCCCGGATGTTTTGGTATTGTGGTATAAGGGCTTGTCACAAAATAACTTGCGTTTTTCGCGCTCAGCTTTGAATTGGATTTGCCTGGTCCGATTGAGCAAAACCGAAGGAATAGCAGGGCTATTTTGAGGATTTTGCGATTAAGAAACAGTCAAAGACGGCCCGAAGATGAGATGCGAAAACGTTAAGTTATTTTGGGACAAGCCCTTAGTCTCTTACGAATATCAACCATACCTTTTCTTGATTAGCCAAAGACAAACAGTTCATATCTATTGCCATTTGCTATCTTTAGGTCTAGCATGTTGATTCTGTTATCATGTCAGATTTTTCTTTTATGTCTGTGATTAATTGAGATTATTTAAACGGAATTGCCTCATCAATCAGCATTACAGGAATGCCACCTTGAATTGGAAAAAGAAGATTACATTGCGTACACCTAAGACCCTCTTTATTATCTGTTAATATTAAATCACCTTTACATTGAGGACAGGCTAGAACTTCCAGTAAGTCTTTATTTAGTGACATCTTTTCACCTTACGAAAGTTTCTTTCTAAACACAACTAGTCCTACCATGCCAGTTATCAAGAGAAGTGCCGTGGATGGTTCAGGAACAGGTGAAGCAAATGACTGAATACTTTTAAGTGTTTTAGCCATAGGGGCAGACCAAGTAAAATCTTCATATTCATTACCAGTCCCCACTAATTGCAACGAGTACCCAACGGGTGTATTAGCACTTTCAAACACACCAATATCGACACTGGTAAGCCCATTTGCAAGCCCGTTTTTGGCTTCAAATGATTCCTCATAACTGAGAAACTGTATCACAGCATCACTTGAATCAATAAGAGCCATTCCGTCGCCGCCAGGATTACCATTTTGAATTCCAGAGGTCGAAAAGAAGATTGTCCCCAAACCATTTTGCTGGTCGGAGATAATGCCACTTAGAGATAGAGTTTTATAGCTTTTTCCATTGCGTCCATTGTAGAAAACAATACTCCAGTTTGTAAGATTATCTCCGGCGTGACCTGCTACCTCGATGCCCTCATTAATGTCTGTTCCGATATTGTCATAATGAATTTCGCTGATAAATATACTGGTTGCCTCCGAAGAAACAACACACAGACAGAACACCATCAAAACAACAAATATTTGCAATACCTTTTTCATACATTCCCCCCTTTTTATTTTTATTTGAGAAAATCAGCATAGTTAGGGCTTGTCACAAAATAACTTGCGTTTTCCGCGCTCAGCTTTGAATTGGATTTGCCTGGTCCGATTGAGCAAAACCGAAGGAATAGCAGGGCTATTTTGAGGATTTTGCGATTAAGAAACAGTCAAAGACGGCCCGAAGATGAGATGCGAAAACGTTAAGTTATTTTGGGACAAGCCCTAACTGCTTATATTAACCACAGAGCCGCACATAGTTTAAAAACATAAAACCTTCATGATTCGTTATGCTTGGCAAGTTCTATCATTTTAAAAATCCAGTGATCGCAGATACCGGCATATGTTTCTAGGTGAGAATATATGCTCTCAGCCAAACCTTCATTATATGTGTGAGATGTCAGGTTACGGTCATCAACCATATCCAATGCGTAGCGCGTCTGCCGCTCATCGAAAACACCCACCTGCATACAAGCTCTGATAACCCCCTTGGGAGAAGCCACCTCTATTCCTTCAACCTCCTTAAGATAAAGTTTAGCCGCTTTCCAAGTCGCCTCAAAAGTATATTCAAATCTTTGAATGGCTGCGTCTCGCTGGATGAGCGAGACGTCGACAAGGCCCACCAACTCTTGAAGAGTATTCAGTGCATTTCGGGCACTGCAAAGTTTTTCTTTCAGCCTGTCCATAATATACCACTGTTTTTTATAGAATTGAGCCATTTATGATTCAATTGCGAGAGGTCCATCAGGTCCACGGAATAAGGTATATTGCTTTCTTCAAGTTGTTCACGAATTGCACTTAAGACTCCCGGTGGAATCTGCTCCAGAGGGCGAACTGCTACGTCAACATCAGAAAGAGGGCCTGCTTTCCCTGTGGACTGAGAGCCAAACAGATAGACTTGAACTCTATACTGCTTGAGACCGTTGAGGATTATTTGACGAATGTCATCCAGGAAGTTATCTTGAGCCTTCATTTTGTAACCTTTGTTTTGCGTGGTTTACCAGCTCCGTATTTTCAGGTGGCTCAATCTTTGCCAGGCCTTCTTCACGGTTCATAGAACCACCACGCACCATATTTGCAATCTCCCAGACGTAGGGATGAAATCCATATTTGTCTCTATGAACGTAATTAGCATAAGCGTTCAGAAGACAATTCGTAGAATTGGGATCGGTATCATCCGGCTTTTCCCATCCTAATTCGTTGTTTCTGGCGATAATTTTATCTTCGTTATAGTCGAGGAAAGCAAGCGGGTGAATATTCCATGGAAATTTTTCGGGTATCGAAAACTGTTCATCCGTGACAAAGTAGGGATTAATCCAATCTCCCGTAATTCCGTGCAACGGATCATAAATAGCTTTTTGTGTTGTCTTCATTAAGGCCGCATTGGTTTTCATGACTGATGCTTGAACCGGAGCCTGACCAGGCGACCAGCCAAAACCTACAAAAGGGATCTCTTTTTCGATGGCGGTCCTAAGAACAATGGCTTTAACCAAACCTATACAGCTCGTACATATGGTGCTTGCCCGCTCCAGGGTTTTAGCAGAATAGAGTTCTTTTGCTGCTGCCGTGCTAAATATTTTCCTTAATACTTTCGGGCCAGGTCCGATTATCATATAATCGTTTCCAAGCGTGTCAGAAACCTTCCGAATGTTTTCAAACGATTTTTCAGAAATAAATGTGTTATCAAAGGTCAAAGCCAGAACTCTAAGTTTATAACGATTTACAAACAAATCCAGTGTATATGTACTGTCTTTACCCCCGCTGTATGCCATTAGCACGTCATATGAAGAATCCTTTTTATGCTCGGAAAGCAATCTCAAAAATTTATCTTCATATTTTTTCTTCATGGCCTCGTTGGAGGAATGTCCATGATATTTTTGGCAATGAACACATATCCCTTCGGAATTAAACGAGATTCCTGGAAAAGTGGAAGGCAGAATACATTTTGTACAGCGAATCATGTTGTCACCTTAATTATTGTTTTTTTATTAGCCACAGACGAACACAGACAAACACGGATATTTTCACGGCCTATACGACCGCAAAAAATACAGTCGCTTCAGCCGAACAACCTTAAAATTATATTTCACTGTAGACTCCTCCACATCTGTCTGTATTAGTCTGTTGTTAAAATAGGTCTTTTTTAGATATTTTTCCGGTTGTGGTTTTGGGAAGATCGTTATAAAACTCAACTTGCTGCGGTGTCTTATAAGTCGGTAAGAGTTTTCGGCAATGCCTGATAAGCTCCTTTGAAGTACAGGATGCTCCAGGTTTTAGAACAACACACGCTTTAATCGCCTCGCCCAGGATTTCATCTTCTACTCCAATAACCGCACTCTCGTGTATGGAGTCATGCTCAAGAATCGTCTCTTCAATCTCTTTAGGCCCGATACGGTGGGAGCCGCTTTTAATCATATCGGTTTTACGGCCTTCAATAAATAAGTACCCTTCCTCATCCATTCGGGCCAAATCACCTGTCCAGAGTTTTTCCGCTCTTAAAGCCCTAGCCGTTTCTTCAGGCCTTCCCCAATACCCTTTCATAATATTATCCCCTTTGGCTACTATCTCACCGACTTGGCCAACCGCAACAGGTTTACCTTCGGGGTCCAGCAATTCTAGAGTTACCCCTGGAATTGCTTTACCAATAGATCCTGATTTAGAGTGAATATCTTCAGGGGCAAGATAGGATAATCGTGCCGAGGCCTCTGTCTGGCCATACATAATATACATATCCACATCAGGCAATATAGCCTTTAGCTTGCCGGCAAGTTTAGGAGACATAGCTCCACCGGCCTGTGTAAGATACCTTAAATGTGGGAATCTATACTCTTGAATTGCAGAGCGGTGTAACAAAATTGCATATGTGGATGGAACCCCGGAAAATCCTGTTATCTCTTCTTTAACCATTTCATCAAGTATTACATTTGGATAGATAAAATTCTGATTTACGACCAAGGATCCTCCTGCGGCAATATGAGTAAGTAGAATAGAGTTTCCATAGGAATAGAAAAACGGTAGCACTGCCATAACACGGTCATCACTTTTCAACTTCAGGTATCTAACAATAGAGTTTGTGTTTGCCACAAGGTTTGAATGACAAAGCATAACGCCCTTGGGTTCGCCAGTGGTTCCTGAGGTGTATATTATCTGAGCAATATCAGTTGAGGTTTTTTTTGGAAACGAATTTATGTCATGTTTGCCGTATGAACTAATTATGTTTTGGTAACCGATACAATCAAAAGATAGATCATCGACAACATCGGAATTTAAGCTGCTTATCGCCGCAACTTTAACAGAGGGGATAAAAGACGAAATCTCCTTAAGATACTTTATAAATTTGCTGTGAACAAAAATGATCGAAACTTCGCAGTCATTCAGGATTTTTTTAAGAGTACGGCCAGATGTCTGCGTGTTCAATCCGACAACTGTTCCACCTGCGATTAATATACCGAAGTAGCAACTCACATATTCGGATGGTTCATCAGTAAGTATCGCGGCTCTAAAACCAAACTGAAGTTTATTCGAAAGCAGCCAATCGGCAACCGACAGAGACGAAGATAAAATATCGAAGTATGTGCTTCTTTTACCTGACTTAATGATAATCTCTTTATCAGGATGCAGTTCAGCAGATTTTAGCAGGTAGTCTTGAACAAGCATTATCAGCCCTTTAATTTGCTTTGAATAAAGACAGCGAGTTTATTCACACTGTCTAGATTTTCGGGTGTTAACTCCATATCATCCACCTGTATGCTAAAAGTATCTTCCATCCAGCTGACCAGTTCCAGAACACCAGTTGAATCGATCACACCTTTATCCAGAAATGAGTCGTCATTGCCAAGAGCACTCTCATCAGCATCAAATAAAAAGTTATCAAATATGAATGCTCGAACTTGTTGTGTTGTATCTGACATATTCTCCTCCATTTTCTATAACCACAGACAGATATCAGACAACAGGTTGGATATCTCATGCCATTTGGCCATATTGAAATGGAACCCACAGTGAACTATAATTTAAAAGCCGCTCGCGAAGCGACTGCTTTTTTTGCGGCTGGGTCAGCCGCAAAAAACGTCTGTGTTTGTCTGTGTGCGTCTGTGGTTAAAAACTTGTTTAGTTCTGACTCTTCCGAGCTATAAAATCACCCTTACATTCTCCAAATTATCTGGCGTATTTACCTGAAAATTCTTAATGAATTTGTCATAGACAATCTGTGTTGAGAGGATTCCCACAAAGGCCATATTTTCACGAAATCCCTGCCGCCCTCCTTTGCGGCATTTTGTAACAAGCCGACTTACAGCCTTTTGCTTAAACAAACCTGATTCATTCAACATTTTTTCAGAGAGATAATAATCTATGTACTCTGCGGCACTATCGCCAAAAAAACTCAGAATATCGGGTGCCATATAGGGTTGTTTTTTACGTTTAACAATGGAATCAGGCAGAAGGCCATCCATAGATTTTTTAAGAATATTTTTTTCATTTAAAACTTTCATCCTGTACTGCGGGGGGATAGTACAGGCAAATTCCACGACACGATGATCCAGAAAAGGAAACCTACCCTCCACTGAATGGGCCATTGCCATTCGGTCTCCTTGGGAAGAAAGCAGGTAATTACCAAGAAGCATTTTTGACTCCAGGTATTGAGCCCTGGAAAAATAATCAAGCCCTTTAAGCTTGGCTTGGTATCTACCAGCAATCTTCTTGGTCGGATTACTTCCGTTGCACTGCTCGATAACCTCTTCAGATAAAAAAACCTTTGTTCGCTCCGTTGTTTTCCACCTGGGACGGTGGGCGTAAAATATATCAGACACCAGCGCTTCGGTATCAAAGAAGTTCTTTGCGTACTCAGACGATTGCGTTGGTGACAATGCGAGATAAGGATAGAGTCTTTTAAGAAGCAGCGGTCTAAAAGTTGAATTCGGATTTTTTTTGATAAACGCCCTGATCTTTGCCTCTTTAAAAATGTCGTATCCACCCAATAATTCATCGGCCCCCTCACCAGTCAGAACCACCTTGTAATCATGCTGTTTTACAAGTTCGGATAGAAGGAAAAGCGGGGTAGGGGCTGTCCGTAAAACCGGCGTTTCAGTGTGCCAGATAACCTCAGGAAAGGCATCTGCAATCTTCTTGTAATTGCAGTTCACCGCATGGTGGTCTGTTTGAAGATAATCCACCATCGCCATTTGTTCCCTCCGCTCGTCATACACATGGTCTGAAAAAGTCACGGAGAAAGTTTTTAGCGAGTTACTAGTAAAGTTACGTACAAGTGAAGTTATTGCAGAAGAGTCTATTCCTCCGCTAAGGTACGCCCCGACCGGCACATCCGAGCGAAGACGAAGACGCACAGAATCAACAAGCAGCTCTCGCAAACCTTCAGCATATTCTTCTTCCGTGCGATAGGCCTGATCTTTCTGCCAAGCTTGCCCGGTAAATGAAATGTCCCAATATTCTTCCTCGTGAAACTCTCCGGCATGGTCTATTCGTGCCCAGTGTCCTGGCCTGAGCTGCTGAATTTCGTTAAAAATACTCTCATCGCCTCCGGGCATCCAGAATGTAAATATTTCAGATAAAACTTCAGGATTGATACCTCTTGGTATTTCAGGATCAGCTGAGAATATAGATTTGATCTCCGAGGCAAAATAGAGACAGTTTTTATAAAAAGTGTAATAAAAAGGTCTGATACCCATACGATCCCTGGCAATAAAAATTTCTTTCTTCTCGGAATCGTAGATAGCGATAGCAAACTGTCCATTTAGATCATCCAGGCATTTTTCCTTTTTTTCCTCGTACAGGTGGAGAATAACCTCGGTGTCTGAATCTGTATAAAATTTGTGACCACGTCTTTCCAGTTCAGAACGAAGTTCAATGTAATTAAAGATCTCACCGTTAAAAATAATCCACTTGGTTTTGTCTTCATTATGTATCGGCTGCCACCCTCCCTCCAGGTCTATAATACTCAACCTGGCATGGGCCAGACCCACGCAATCATCCATAAAAAAGCCGTAGCCATCAGGACCTCTGTGAGTTATGGGAGAGATCATCCTCTCCAGCATTCTGCGGTTGAACTCAGGGCCGCCTGCAAGGTTAAAAAATCCGGCTATTCCACACATAGAAATTAGTAAATATTATTTTAGTCTCGATTCAGTTATGTTGACTGACGTGATAGTGTTAAAGCTTTCCAGGCTTGGCCAGGTATGCCGTATCTATTTCCACACGGGCATTTAGAGCCTTAAGCAGAACACTTACTCTTTCTATCCCTTTCATAGGCTGGATAAATACTCCGGTTAAACCAGCAAAAGGGCCTTTGTGTATCTCGACTTCTTCGCCATGTGTAAACTCAGGGGGAGACAAAACAGCGATTCCATCATTGTTGATACGTGATAAAATAGCCTCTATAATCCCCTCGTCAACAACAATGGGTGAGTCGCCGCTTCCCACAAGCTGCGATACTCCACGAGTATACTTAACCATCCGGCAGTCTTTGGCATATTCCATTTTCACAAAAATATAGCGTGGAAAAAGGGGAGAAATTACATCCTGAAGTCGACGTCTGTAAAAACGTCGTTCCTTGATTTTAGGATTTAAAACCTCGTATCCAGCATCGTTTAACCTTTTTGCCACTGCATCTTCATGCTTGGGTTTTGTATATAAAAGATACCACTCTGACATTTCTGACATTAAACTAAAAAGCGAAATAAACGGACTATCTATCTTTAGAGGACAGGCTACCGCCATTCGAGTGCACTTATTTTAGTGAACCCGTCTATTTTGAGTTTAAACTGTAGATCAAACTGTAGAAATATTATACTTAATCAAATCGTTTTGAACAGATTTATTGTTCTATACTACTGTGCGTATTCTCAGCATCTGAAGTCCGGGATGATAACTCTGGTTTTTCGCGTTCTATAAAGTCTATAAGGGCAGACTCAAACGCAGATGCCGCATCAACATCTTTAATACCATCGTTAGGTACCTTTAGCAATTTTTCAAGAAGGGTTATCCCGAGACTGCCAATAAGAGTTTCTAACCTGGAAAGCCGGTTTTTTAAAGAATCAAGTTCACTTGTCAAAGATGTCGTACAATGATTGCCTACGAGCTCCTCGTTCTCTAGTAGCTCCTCTGCTGATTTTCGTTCAGCACCAAGGTCTTCGGTTATCTCTCTTATCTGCTTTAAAGTAATCGACTTGAGCTGATCACTAAAAGCACCTAACAATGCATAATCGCAGATCACGTTTATCAATCTGGGTCTTCCACCGCTATATATGTATATTTCTTCAATAACACCATCATCAAAAGTCACAGCATCCGCATTGCCTGCAACTGATAAACGATGCTTTATGTAATCCTCTGTTTCTTCAAGCATAAGAGGTCTGAGGTGACAACTGACCGTAATTCGCTGCGAAAGCTGCTCTAGTTCAGGTAGGGACAAAGTTGCTCTTAGCTCTGGCTGACCCACGAGAATTATCTGCAGAAGCTTGGATTTGTCTGTTTCCAGATTAGAAAGAAGGCGAACCTCTTCGATCAGGTCCATGGAAAGGTTCTGTGCCTCGTCAATAACCAGTGCGCATTGATGCCCTTCGGCGTACTGAAATATAAGAAAATCATTAAGATTTCTCAGCATCTCAATTTTACTCTTGCCTGCGGTTTCAAGGCCAAACTCCTCGTTGATCATTGCTATAAGTGTGTCAGAATCCACACGTGTGTTATTTATTCTGGCCAGTTGAACATTTTCAGGAAGGCTCTTCATCATGTTCCGAACAATAGTCGTTTTACCCGCACCGACCTCGCCTGTCACCAGGATAAACCCGGAATTCTCCCGGATTCCATAATCAAGGTAATTCATAGCCTTCTTATGGGTTTTACTTAAGTATAGAAACTCTGGATCAGGAGTTATCTGGAAAGGCTTACATTTTAGCCCGAAAAATTCTGTATACATGATTCCTTTCTTCTGCGTTAAAACTCTGCATTTGCTCTTAAATAAACGGCATTACTATTATAGCTATTATAATTGATACTGGATTTTTCTTTGGCATATCTGTACCCGGCTTCAAAGCTTAAGGACCTGGAAACCGCCCACCGCATTGATGCACGTGCAATGCTCCTTCTTAAAGTTTCACCCTCAGGGTCATAAGTTCTATTCCGCCAATCGCCTGTCATACGAAACTCCAAGCTTCTTTGTATAGGGACATCCACAGATGTGGTCACTCCCCATGACTTGTCTTTCCTGTTTATCTCAAGGTATTCATTCCCTGTTGTAAAAAATCCCAAGGCTAATCGGGTACGGCGCTCATAGCTAAGTTCAACACTCTGGCGTTTTAACTTATAAACACCGTACTGCACACTATTTTCGTACGACTGATAATAACGGTAAGCACAGTTAACTGCTGCTGAAAACCTATAGGATATCTCGCTGTCCCATATTGTTCCATCGTTGACATTGTCACTATCAAACTTAATCCTGTTAACACCTCCACTGACAGACAGATCAAGCCTGCGGCTATAATTGTATCTAATAGCTAAATTGACCTCATGACGATCGTAGCTTTGTAAATACCCATAAAGCGTGCTACCATTATCGTCAACTATATCACGAGTGAATCGGTATGATACATCACCATCAAGCCGTTCCGAAAGGTTTTTTTCAAATATTGCCGTAACTCCATGAGATTCTCTGTCCGTACCATAAGAAGAACCATATACAGAACTTGAAGCACCAACACTATTATAATTTGTATTGGTATATTCATAACCGACTTCCAGTCGTGTGGATCTGCTTATATTACGCCGGAAATAAGGATGAATAGACAAGAGGTTACTATCAGTCTGTCCGGCAAATGAGCTGATACCTGTTCTTTCCCGCCGCGAATCCAGGGAAACGCGTGCAAACGTATCGGTAACATCAAGAAATGCCAGGTTTCTAACCAAAGTCACACCAGCAGCCAAGTTTGCAGTATGCCTCAGTTCGTTCCGCTCTGTATTTCGCGTATAAATAATCTGCCTAGGTGAATAGCTTATATCAAAATTCCATAGCGGATTGCTCCGGGTCCATAAAAACGAAGTAATAATCCTGGTAATATAGTCATCCAGTTCACCTTCAGATCTAAGATAGATATTATCATTATATTCCTCTTCAACAAAAATACCTATTACTGGTAATAAGGTCTCGGCAACATCATCCACGTCCGAACTCATATCCTCGGAGAGCTGTGCTATTGCCGCGTAAGGATAAAGGCAATAGCAAATGAGACAAAAAACAAAAGGTAAAAAACGAAAAGTAGAGGGTAAAACCATCAACTCAATCTTTACCCTTCACCTTTTTATCCTTTACACCATAGCCATATGTGTAATCATATGAACCTAATCTTGTTCCGGCCAGAGAATACTCGTTTACGTTATTCATAAC
>CAYWZR010000068.1:0-10741 GCA_964462885.1 uncultured Nitrospirota bacterium | reverse complement strand
AGATCATCGCTTTTTGCCAAAGGGATGCCGTAATCCACTGGATTTAACGTGTAAGAAGTCACATCACCATTCTTCCACTCAGAGACAACTGTTTTACTGGTAACGGTTATTTCATCAAGTCCGTCCTTGCCGTTTACTACCATTGCATGCTGTGCGCCAAGGTTTCCTACAGCGTTGGCAAGAGCCTCGGTAAGCCTTGAGGAAAAAACTCCAAGCACCTGCATCTTCGCTCCAGCAGGATTGGTAAGCGGGCCAAGCACGTTAAAAATGGTGCGAATGCCGATTTCGCGACGGGGGCCGATAGCGTATTTCATAGCTGGATGAAACAGGGGCGCAAAGAGGAATCCAAACCCGGTTTTTGAAAGACAATCTTCCACTTTTTTGGGTAAAAGATCGATTTTAATCCCGAGTGCCTCAAGCACATCAGCGCTGCCGGATTTGCTGGATACCGAACGGTTTCCATGTTTGGCCACCGGCACTCCGGCTGCTGCCACCACAAATGCCGAGGTTGTGGATATATTGAAAGTATGCGAGAGATCGCCCCCTGTACCGCAGGTATCCACCGTACCTTTCGGGGCCTTTATGGTAACTGCCTTCTCCCGCATTACCCGAGCAGCTCCGGCAATCTCTTCAACAGTCTCTCCTTTCATCCTGAGAGCTGTAAGCAGCGCTCCCACCTGGGCGTCAGAAAGATTTCCCTCCATAAGTTCGTTCATTGTATCGACCATCTCCAACTCGGAAAGATCAATGTTCTGGGTGAGCATCGAAATAGCTTCTTTTACCATAATTTCATAAACCTCCTTTACTCAGTCCTTTCTTTTTTTCTTCATGCTCAGAAAGTTTTTCAGAAGATTCTTCCCTTCAACTGTAAGAATGGATTCTGGATGAAACTGCACACCTTCAACAATATATTCTTTATGGCGGATTCCCATTATTTCGCCCTCTTCTGTCCAGGCAGAGATCTCGAAACAATCAGGCAGACTTTTTTTCTGCACAATAAGAGAGTGATATCTGGTGGCCTCAAAGGGATTAGGAAGCCCTTCAAAAATAGTTTTTTCGTCATGGAACATCATGGATGTTTTTCCGTGCATAAGCCTTTCCGCGCTGACAATTACCCCACCCATGGCCGCCCCTATGGACTGATGTCCGAGGCAAACGCCTAAAATAGGCAGTTTCCCGGCAAAGTGCCGCACAATATCAACCGAGATCCCGGCTTCCGTTGGTGTACATGGACCAGGGGATATTACAATACGTTCCGGTCGGAGTTCCTCTACCTCTTTAACCGATATCATATTGTTTCGGAACACTCGCACATCTTCTCCGAGCTCCCCCAAGTACTGTACCAGGTTGTAGGTGAAGGAATCGTAATTATCTATCATTAAAAGCATGTTTTGACCTTTATATTTAAATAAAATTTAGTAACTATTCAGCTATTCATTCCCCCCTTTAGCAAAGGGGGGTAGGGGGGATTTGGAGAACTTACTAATTATGAAATCCCCCTTAAATCCCCCTTTTCCAAAGGGGGAGACCTGAATAGTTACAAAATTTATATAAAAATTACATAAAAATATTGTAATTTGAAGATAAAGTCAGAAGACACAAGATTATAATCTTGGATATCATTTTACTCTTATTCTATCAATCCCTTCAAATATGGGATGTATTATTATACCTTCAACCTTGATTATCTTGTAAAAAGCCGCTTTGCATATCAAATTCGGGTATTATGTAAAAAAATATATAATGATTTGGTTAGGACTGAAAACTATGGGACAGGATTTAAATAAAATCGAGAGTATGTACAATACTATAGCAAAAGAATGGTGGAAACATTCTCCGGTGAACACGAAAAGAAACCGAAAGACCAAGAAATTCTCCATAGATTCGCGCAAGAGATTGGGGAGAGAAGTCCGGTCTGGGATTTCGGCTGCGGTTCCGCTAATACAGTAAAATATCTAAATACAGAAAAACATTGAAAATACTGGATTCCGGTTTAAAAACTGCCGGAATGACAGTTAAAGGAATTAAGTTTTTTATATAAACAAACTTTAAACATAAACAATGATTCAAGTTAGCAATTTATGTAAGTCATACGGTCGGCAGATTATTTTTGAAGGGGCAGGTTTTACCCTTAATCCGGGTGAACGTATAGGACTTGTTGGCAGAAACGGTCACGGGAAAACCACGCTGTTTAAAATGATACTTAAGCAGGATCATCCTGACTCGGGGAATATCAGTATTCCCAGTGGATACAGGATAGGACACCTGTCGCAGCATATTAAGTTTTCAGAAGATACTGTGCTCAAAGAGGCGTGTCTGAGTTTACAAAACACTTATGATGGTACTGACGAATCATATAAAGCCGAGGCTATTCTTATGGGACTTGGCTTTACCATGGAAGATTTAAATATTGATCCACTGGAACTCTCGGGGGGGTATCAGGTTCGTTTGAATCTGGCGAAAGTTCTTGTATCAGACCCTAATCTTCTACTGCTTGATGAACCCACCAACTACCTCGATATTTTATCTCTGCGGTGGCTTACAAGGTTTTTGCGCAACTGGAGAAAAGAACTCATTATTATTACTCATGACCGGGAATTTATAGATGGTGTAAGCACTCACACCATGGCCATTCACCGTAGCAGGTTGAGGAAAGAAGCCGGTTCGACTGGAAAAATCTATCAGCAATTATTGTTGGAAGAAGAGATTCACGAAAAGACAAGGGTTAACGATGATAAAAAGCGTAAAGAAACAGAGCAGTTCATAAACAGATTCAGGGCAAAGGCAACAAAGGCCAAGGCTGTTCAATCAAGGATAAAGGCACTGCAAAAGAAAGATCAACTTGAAAAACTAACAGAAGTCAAGAACCTGGATTTTTCATTTAAAGCCGCGCCTTTTACAGGAAAGACTCCCTTGGAAGTTAACAACATATCTTTTTCATTTGATAACGAAGAGTCTCCTCTATTTAGTGGACTGAGCTTTTCAGCTGGAAAGAGAGATCGTATCGCTATTATCGGAAAAAACGGTAAAGGGAAAACAACACTGCTGAATCTGCTTGCGGAAGAGCTGAAAACAAAAACCGGGACTGTCATTCATCATGATCAATTGCGGCTCGCCTATTTTGGCCAGACCAATATAAATCGTCTGAACTTGCAAAACACAATTGAAGAAGAAATTATGGATGTGCATCCTGATGGCAGCCGGGGCGCAGCCCGTAGTATATGCGGCGTTATGATGTTTCCCGGAGATAATGCTTTAAAAAAAATAAGTGTTCTTTCCGGAGGGGAAAAAAGCCGGGTGCTGCTCTGTAAATTGCTTGTCAGTCCGGCCAACATGCTCTTGCTTGATGAACCATCAAATCATCTTGATATGGAATCCACAGAGTCTCTGGTCGAGGCAATAGATGATTTCAAAGGGTCTGTAATTATCGTAACTCATAGTGAGATGATACTTCACTCGGTGGCCACCCGGCTGATCGTATTCGATGACGGAAAGGTTACTCTGTTTGAAGGAACATATCAGGATTTTCTTGACAGGGTAGGCTGGAAGAGTGAGAGTAATTCCGGCTTTAATTCTGTCAAGAAAAGAGGGTCTAGTAATTCTGTTAATAGAAAAGTTAATAAAAAAATTAATAAAAAAGAACTCAAGCGTATACGGGCTAAATTGGTTAATGAAAAATCCAAAACTCTAAGAGATTTGCAAAAGAAAATAGATGATGTTGAGAGTGAGGTTGTAAAGCTGGAAGGAAAAACCGAACAGGACAACAATGAAATCATGAAGGCATCTCAAAGGGGTGAGGCAGAATCAATTAAAAAACTTTCAAAAGAGCTTAAGAGTTCAAAGTCAAAAATAGAATCCCTTTTTAAAAAACTCGAAATTTTGCACGCGGAGTTTGACAGTAAGACAAAAGAGTTTGATAAAAGGCTTGATGAAATACAATAAGTAACCGTTTTAACTGCTTTTTTAGGTATTAAAAAAACCTTTCATTGTTTGACCTGTTTCTTTACCTGACAGTTGCGTAATTTTTCGGTTAGATAAACTCTTGACAAATGATTTTTATAACGATATGATGTAAGTGAATGTTCACTTAGTTAATGGAGGGTCATGAAGAAAACAGCTAAAAAGTTTGACGGGGAAACAAGGAGGGCACAGATTGTTCAGGCTGCCCTCAGGATCATTGGAAGCCGGGGGTTGGGCGCACTGACAACCGCTGCAATAGCCAAAGAGGTTGGGATATCAGAGGCGAATCTTTACAGACATTTTAAAAACAAGGAAGAAATCCTCAATGTCATGACTGAACAGATCGGGGCCGGACTCGAAGAAAACCTTAAGACAGTGACCACCGGTTCACCAGTTGGTCGTCTAAAAGAGATATACAGGCTCCATTTTGAGTATATAGAGAAAAATGACGGCATCCCCAGGCTTGTTTTCTCAGAAGAACTCCACATGAGGCTGCCCCATATCAGAAAAAAACTTTTAGAGAAGGTAAACGCTTACTCCCGCAAGCTGAGCGAAATTATAAAAAAAGGGCAAAAGGATGGGCTGATCAAGGAGGTGGTAAATCCCCAGGCTGCTTCCATGATATTAATCGGCATGGTGCAGGTAACGACACTTAAATGGTCTCTGAGCGGATCCTCCTTTTCTCTGGTGGATGAGGGGATGAAGCTATGGAATGACTATGAAAAGTGTCTGAAATAAAATTAATATATTTGGCTTTGATGTAAGTGAATATTTACTTGGGAGGCTGAAAATGAAGGAAATCATAATGTTGCTTACATGTGCTGTTTTTGCAGGAAACTTGGCTTCGGGACATCTGGCCTATGGGGAAATGCGGAAGGAGTCATATACTCTTTCAGAAGCTGTTCAATATGCCCTCGAAAATAACCCCCGACTTGCGGTGTTGCAGATGGATATAGAGATTGAAGACTATAGTATTGACGAAGCAAAGGGTGGCAGGTTTCCCAGAGTGGATTTTATAGGCAACACAATCAGGTCCCGTTACGATCGCCCTGTCCTGCCGATAACAGGCTTACCTATGGAAGGTGGCTTTCCAGAGTTTGATAACCCGACTTATGAGGTCGGGGTCTCTTTTAACCTCCCGGTATATATGGGCGGAAGGCTCAAGCGGCAAGTGAGGATTGCAGAGATAAGCAAGTCTATTGTTGAGGATGTTTTTGCCCTTGGCAGGCAGGAGCTCGTTTTCAATGTAACCAGCATTTACTACAAGATTCTCGAACTTGAGAGGATTCTCGAAGCAAGTGAAAAGAGAGTGAGCCAGCTTGAGGTTCACAAAAAGGATGTAGAGCTTTTCCTGAAGGCAGGCAATGTTCCCATGGTTGATCTACTGAACACCGAGACCGAACTTTCACATGCAAGGCATAGTGCCCTGCTTGTGAAACACAACATCGAAAGCGCCTATGAATTGCTGAAAAATTTTATGGGTATTGAAGATATGGATGCTGAAATCTCCGTTGTCCCTGAAATAATGAACAGTACATATTCTGATATTGCGGAAAGCCGGAAAAAGGCGTTTTCCTGCAGGCCCGACTACAAGGCAGTCCTGAAAAAACAGAGAATGGCTGCTGAGCGGGTAAGGCTTCTGTCAGGTAAAAGGCATCCCTTTGTCAGCCTACATGGTAAATATACTGAAAACGCCGGAAGCAATTTAGATTTTAGGGAAGATTGGTATGTTTCCCTAAGGCTAACTATACCGGTTTTTGACGGAGGGGTAATAAATAGCCAGGTAAAAAGAGCCCGGAAAGAAGCGGAGAAGATAAAAGAAAAAGAACGGGCTTTACGCCTCAAAATTCTTAGAGAAATAAAAGATGCTCATCTTGGTATCGAGAATGCCCGGGTGAGGATGGAGGTCTTGTCAAAAGGAATCGAAACCGCAGAGGAAATCCTGAGAATAGAACGGTTGAAATACAAAGTAGGGGCAGGGACAAACACTGAGGCTCTTGATGCACAGACTGCCCTTCTGAGAGTCAGGGTTGAATACTATCAGGGTATTTACGATAAAGACATTGCAATCGCCGCTCTGGATAAGGCCATCGGCATGGATGGGAATAAGGAGGGTTCGAAATGAAGAAACGACTTTTAATAGCAGGACTTGTTATCGCAATTATTGTAACAGCCATCTTTCTGGCAATGCAGCTCAGGCATGAACCAGGGGAAAAGGTCATTATTGCTTCGGGAAATGTGGAAGTTAAGGAAGTGGACATGGGCTTTAAACTTCCGGGTAGAGTTACGAAGTTTTATACTGATGAAGGACTGAGCGTGGAAAAGGGGCAGATACTCGCAGTGCTTGACAAGGCAGAGCTTGAAAGCATGGTACAAGAGCGTAAGGCTCGATTGAGTGAAGCCCTGGTGAAACTTGAGGAGTTCAGGGCCGGGTCCAGGCCACAGGAGATTGAGAAGGCAAGGGCTGATGTCGCTTATGCTGAAGCGGTCTTTAGCAAAGCCAGAAATGATTATGAAAGAGATCAGTTTCTTTTTGAAAATGGCGCTATATCCGCCAGGCAAATGGACGCATCTGAAAAGGCGTACCAGGTGGCCCTCTCCCGCTTTCGGCATGCCAAGGAGAGCTTGAGCCTTGTCAAAGAGGGGCCGAGAAAAGAGAAATTGCAAGCACAGGAAAACAGGGTGCAGCAATCTGAGGCAGCACTCAGGGCTTCTGAAGAGAGATTAAAAGAGACCATGATTTATGCACCTGTCTCAGGTGTGATACTAAGGAAATATATTGAAATCGGGGAAACGGTTGCAGGGGGGATGCCTGTATACACTATAGGTGATCTTAAAAATCCCTGGATAAAGATTTATGTAAAAGAAGACAGACTGGGACTTGTGAAACTGGGGCGGAAGGCAGAGATTACAACAGATTCCTACCCGGAGAAGGTTTACGATGGAACTATCACTCGGATATCACCGAAGGCAGAGTTTACACCCAAGAATATTCAAACCGAGGAAGAGAGGGTAAAGCTTGTCTTTGGAGTGGAGATCAGCGTGAATAATGAAAACGATGAGCTGAAGCCCGGCATGCCCGCGGATGTGAGGATTCTCCTTGAATAACGAAGCTGTGGCAATAAGAACGGAAAATCTCCTGAAATCCTTCGGAGACTACCGGGCCATTGACAACCTCGATTTGGATATCAAAAGGGGTGAGATCTACGGTCTGGTGGGACCCGACGGCTCGGGCAAAACCACTTTGATGAGGCTTCTTACTGCGATTATGGAGCCTGATTCCGGTCAGGCCTGGGTGGCAGGGCATTCCGTGATAACCGAAAGCGAGACAGTCAAAGAAAAGATCGGCTACATGTCGCAAAGGTTCGGTCTCTACGAGGACCTTACGGTGATAGAGAACATCATTTTTTACGCCGACTTATACGATGTATCCCGGAAAGAAAGGCCAGAAAGGATTGAGAAGCTCCTTGGCTTCAGTAACCTTACACCTTTTAAAACAAGGCTTGCCGGAAAACTCTCCGGCGGTATGAAGCAGAAACTCGGCCTTGCCTGCGCCCTCATCCACACCCCGGAAATCCTCTTTCTTGATGAGCCTACAAACGGGGTTGATCCTGTCTCCCGTAGGGATTTCTGGAAGATACTCTATGATCTGCTGAAAGAAGGTATCACGATCTTTGTATCCACAGCCTATCTCGATGAGGCGGAACGCTGCACCAGGGTCGGGCTTATACATAAGGGGAAGCTTCTGGCAGAGGACGACCCGGCAGCAATGAAAAAGTCCTTCGGTTATCCGATGATCGCCCTCTGGGCTGATGACCTGAGGGAAGCTATGAAAGTATTAAAAATAGTTCCAGGTGTAAAAAACATAAGCATCTATGGCGACAGGCTCCATATCGCCCTTGAAAGTCTGGAACTGACAGAGACGATAGCATCCGAGCTTCAGGCAGCGGCAATAGTGATGAAGAGTTATAGAAATATTGTCCCCAGCCTTGAAGATATATTCATAACTATGGTGGCCGGTAATGAATGAGAAGAACATAGCTGTAAAAGTCGAGGGTCTTACCCGGACATTTGGTGACTTCACCGCAGTGGAGAGCATAGGTTTTTCCGTGAGCAGGGGAGAGATTTACGGCTTTCTGGGACCAAACGGAGCAGGCAAGTCCACCACAATAAAAATGCTCTGCGGACTCCTGCTGCCTACGGGTGGCAACGGCACTGTAGGAGGCTTTGACATCATAAAGGAGTCGGAAAAAATAAAGAAGACCATAGGCTACATGTCACAGAAATTTTCCCTCTATGATGACCTCTCGGTAGAGGAAAATATCACGTTTTTCAGCGGAATGTACGGGGTCACGGGAAAAAACAAGAAAGAGCGAAAAGAGTGGGTACTTGAAATGTCCGGACTTAAGGAGAAGCGGGCTGTGATCACAAAAACCCTGCCTGGAGGAATCAAACAGAGACTTGCACTGGGATGCGCCCTGCTCCATGAGCCTCCTGTAATATTTCTCGATGAGCCCACATCAGGGGTAGATCCTGTCTCAAGGAGGAATTTCTGGAGTCTCATCTATGAGATGGCAAAGGGCGGCACCACGGTCTTTGTCACCACTCACTACATGGACGAGGCAGAGTACTGTGACAGGCTTGCCCTCATCTATAGGGGAAAGATCATTGCCGAGGGGACACCTACTGAATTGAAGGTGCAGTATATGCGCCGTTCCGTCCTCGAGATAGAGACAGACAGGACGTTTGAGGCACTTGAAGTTTTGAACCGGAGCGGCTTTGAGAGCGCACTCTTTGGGAGTCTGCTCCACGCTGTTGTTGATGATGTAGAGACTGCGACCCCTGAGATCGAAAGAGAGCTTGGAAATGCAGGGATTAAAGTAATCAGGGTTGATAAAATTATGCCGTCACTTGAAGATGTCTTCGTGACGCTGATAGAGAGTGCATAAGATGAAAGTTTCCAGGATCAGAGCGATTGCAAAAAAGGAGTTGATACAGATCCGGCGTGACCCCCTGAGTCTTGCCATGGCTTTTCTGATGCCCGTGATGCTCCTGTTTATCTTCGGCTATGCCATAACTCTCGATGTGAATAACCTGGAGACCGTAGTCTGCGATCTCGACAAGAGCATGATGAGCAGGAAACTCGTGGCACAATTTGGTGAATCAGAATATTTCACAATCATAGACAGTGTCCATAGCCAGGCAGAGGTAGACAGATACCTTGACAAGGGCGAGGCATTGGTGGCTATTACCATCCCACAGGACTTCTCTGAAGACATAAAGAGTGGGAGGCTGGCCGGGCTTCAGGTCATAGTCGATGGAAGCGATTCAAATTCAGCGACCATTGCGTTGGGCTATATATCCGGTGTGACCGGGCTTTTTTCAAAAAGGATTGCCGTCAAGCAGAGTTCCCCGCTCATAGACACACGTGTGCGGGTCTGGTTTAATGAGGAACTTAAATCAAGAAATTACATTATCCCCGGACTCATCGCAGTGATCATGTCTGTTATCGCGGCCCTTCTCACCTCTCTTACTGTTGCGCGTGAATGGGAGCGGGGAACCATGGAGCAGCTTATATCAACCCCTGTAAAAACCCCGGAGTTTATCCTGGGAAAACTCATACCTTATTTTCTGATCGGCTTCATTGACATGCTTGTATCAGTGCTTCTTGCCGTCTTTTTATTTGATGTCCCTATGAAGGGGAGCCTCATTCTGCTGGCAGGACTCTCATCTCTGTTTCTTTTTGGCGGACTCAGCCTCGGAATGCTTATATCAATTGTTGCAAAGTCCCAGCTGGTAGCAAGCCAGATAGCTATGGTGGCGACCTTTCTGCCCGCATTTCTGCTTTCCGGGTTCATGTACGCTATTGCGAATATGCCCAAGCCCCTTCAGATAATTACCTATGCCATCCCTGCACGGTATTTTGTGAGCATACTGAAGGATATTTTCTTAAAGGGCAATGCATTGCATCTGCTTTTTTTCGAGACATCTCTTCTAGGAGTCTTTGCCCTTGTAGTGTTTGCCATAGCCAACAAAAAATTTAAAAAGAGGATTGAATAGCCATGCTTCTGCGGATAAAAGAGATGGTCATCAAGGAGTTCATTCAGGTCTTCAGAGATAAGAGGATGCTGGCCATTATTTTCATCACGCCGGTACTCCAGATGCTCGCCTTTGGTTACGCTGCCACTACTGACGTAACCAACATCTCTACAGCCGTGTATGACCTTGACAAGTCCTTTGAAAGCCGGGAGTTAGTGCGGAGGCTTGAGTCCTCCGAATATTTTACAGTGAGAGTCCATGTGGAGCATTCCGATGAGATACAAGACCTTCTTGAAAGGGGAAAGGTCATCGCAACCATACAGATAAACAGCGGGTTTTCAGAAGACTTGAAGAAGGGTATCCCGTCATCGATACAGGTGATTGTGGACGGCACCGACTCAAACACCGCCACTGTGGCCATGGATTATATAAACAGAATCATCATGAAATACTCGAGCGATTTAAACAGGAATATTGAAGCTGGGCATCCAACTATCGACCTTCGCGCGCGGGCATGGTATAACCCTGATCTGAGAAGCAGAAACTACAATGTTCCTGGCGTTATAGCAATCGTTATCATGCTTACTTGCCTGCTGCTTACCTCTATGGCTGTGGTGCGGGAGTGGGAAATCGGTACAATGGAGCAGCTTATGGTCACTCCGTTACGGCCCATAGAGCTCATGCTTGGCAAGACCATTCCCTTTGCCGCAGTTGAAAAGGAAATCAAGGGGGCGAAAGGCAA
>CAYWZR010000067.1:0-10807 GCA_964462885.1 uncultured Nitrospirota bacterium | reverse complement strand
TATAATTGAACCACTTGTGAAAGACCGTTTTGATATGTTCGAGCATCCACTTGCAGTAACCAAAAACAGCGTAGAGAGAAACGGCAAGAACGTTACAATAAGAATGACTGCAAATGCGCCTGTCTTTGGACTTCAAGAGGTCAGAGTTAAACTAGGTGATGAGGTAACTCTTATTGTAACCAATCATGATGAGATATCTGATCTCACTAATGGTATAGCTATATCTAATTACAATATCAATTTTGTTACAGCTCCATTTCAGACAAAGTCTGTAACTTTTACAGCAGATAAACCAGGTGTGTTCTGGGCATACTGCACAAATTTCTGTCATGCCCTGCATCTTGAGATGAGGATGAGGTTTATAGTAGAAGTATAATTTCAGTATAATTTAAGTATAATTTGCCTTAAAATAAGATTCGGAATCGGGAGATGAACTCCCGATTCCGAATCCCCGGCATTCGATATTGATTTATTGAGCCTATGTGCCTGAGCAATTACCAAGTGAACTTTAAATAAGAGAGACTAATATTATGAAAAAATGGATAGTGCTGTTATTAATACTCTTTTGTTTTTATCATCCATCAACTGGATATGGCCAGTGGGATTTTTTCGAACACAGGTATAAATACAAACTGGAAGATGTATTACAAGTACCCAAGTTTGTAGAAAAAAACGGATACTGGGAAGGATACCGGGATGGTAAACTGGTTGGATATGTGTTTTTATCAAAAAACTGGACAAAGAAACTTGTAGGATACTCAGGCAAACATTTAGAGACTTTAATAGGAATGGATACCAGTGGAACGATAACAGGTGTAAAAATCATCTTCCATTCAGAACCTATTGTGCTGATTGGTTTAAAAGAGGAAAACTACCAAAAATTTATAAATCAGTATAAAGGAAAAAACATATTACAAAACCTCTCAGTGGGTAATGATATTTCGATGGATGCTGTTACAGGCGCGACGGTTACTGCCGTTGTCCAGAATGCCATAATTCTTAGAAGCGCAAAAAAGGTCGCCTCACAGATAGGTATGATCAAATTCAATAAAGACACAACTGATCTAAAAATCAGTAAAAAGTTCACCCCTCTTAACTGGGAAGAACTTTTAAACTCTAAGGCTGTTAAAAACATAGTAGTAAATTCAAAAGATGTGGGTATGGATGGAGAAGAGGCCTATCTTGATCTATACTTCGGCATTGCAACAGTGCCCTCAATTGGCAGAAGTGTTCTGGGAGATAAACTTTATAAAGAAACCATCGGTAGGTTGAAAAAGGGAGAATCGGCAATATTCATCTTTTCAAGGGGAAAAGGTTCATTTAAAGGTTCTGGGTTTGCACGTGGAGGAGTTTTTGATAGAATCAGCCTGGAACAAAAAGACAGAGGCTATGTTTTCAAGGATAAAGATTATAGAATTTTGACTGATATTAAATCTGACAATGCTCCTGCGATACGAGAGGGCGGCTTATTCATTATACGAGGCAAAGACTTCAATCCCACAAATACATTTAAATTTAACCTAATGTTCTCTTATAGGGTAGGCAGCAAAAAAGAATTTAAGTCTTTAAGTATAGACTATAAAATTCCAGCCAGGTTTCTGGAGTAATGAATTCAGCAGCAGTAGGAAATATCGAAGATCTTCTTGAGACTCCGCTGTGGGTGCAAATCTGGGATCAAAAGATACAACATATAGTTGTTTTCTCGATATTTCTGCTAACGATAATCCTGATCATGGTTTTAAAGGACAGGTTATCAAAAAGAAAAAACCTACTAAATATACTTAGATACGGGATTCTCCTTACTTCTTTTGTGTATGTCGGCTTAATACTTAAGGCTCAGCCAACAACCACAAACATCATAATAATTATTAATTCACTAAAAGGCCTACAGTTCCCAATTGGTCTTTTTATGTTAGAGCCTTATATATTTCTCTCGTTTATATTTATCTTTTTGACGCTTTTTTTGTGGGGAAGAGGCGTGTTTTGTGGTTGGCTCTGTCCCTATGGAGCAATGATTGAACTTTTAAATAAACTTTTCAATAAATTTCATCAAAGGTTATTTCCTAAACTCAGGCTGAGTATTCCTGATAAAATTCACAATAAATTGATTTATTTAAAATACGTTATATTCGTAATAATAGTTAGCGTATCTTTTTTAAGTTTCATGCTTTCAGAATACCTTACTGAAATTGAACCGTTTAGAACGTTTGTTTTAAAATTTAATAGAGAGTGGTACTTTCTCCTATACTTTATAATACTCACAGTAGGTTCAATGGTCATCTATAGAGCATTCTGCCGCTATCTATGTCCGTTAGGAGCTGCATTGGCAATCCCTTCTTTATTAAAAAGAATACCTTTGATAAAGATGAAACGATATGATCTTTGCAGAAGTTGTAAGATATGTACCAGAGGTTGTACAGCCCAGGCTATTACGTCAAATGGCTCTATTAACAGTGGAGAATGCCTGAACTGCCTGGACTGCCAGGTGAACTTCTGGGATGAAAGTACATGCCCGGTCTTAATAAAGCGTCAAAGGCAAGAGTAAAATAAAACTCTTAGACTTCATTATATAAATATATATCAATTACAATGGACTTGCTAAAAACATGGACTTGCTTGATCCACATTTTATTACTCTCGCTATTGTTGACCGCAACACCTAAGAGCGGTTATGCAAAAACTCTGATTGTAGGGGTTGATTATTCAACCATCACTAGCGCACTGAAAAAAACCGAGGATGGGGACTTAATAGAGGTACGGGGAGGGAACTACAATGAAAAGCTTGAGATACAAAAAAGTATACAACTTAAAGGTATTGGCAATCCTGTTATAACTGTCTCAAAGGGTAATATAATTGAAATATCCAGCCCTGGAGTTATAGTAGAGGGTTTTACCTTAAAATACAGCGGGTCTGAACTTTCACCTATGGATTCAGCAGTGCTTATTAAAAAAGGAGCAGATAACGCTGTAGTAAGAAATAACCGACTATTGGGTGTAAGATTTGGAGTCTGGAATCTGGAAGGTAACAATATCAGGATTGAAAATAATACAATCGAAGGTCAAAAAAATATTGAGACGAATTTCAGGGGGAACTGCATAAATCTTACAGGCAGTCAGCGAGTACATGTTGTTGGCAATACACTTAGTTACTGCCGTGACGGAATATACATGGAGATATGCCACGATGCAACTATTACTGAAAACACGATAAAAGAGTCTCGCTACTCAATTCACACAATGTGGGTGGACAGAGGTATTTTCAGCAAAAACACCGTACATGATAACCTTGTCGGGCTCGCCATTATGTATACCGACCACGCAAAAATTAACGATAATTTAGCTTACGGCAATAAAACCCATGGACTTCTTTTTATTCAATCAGTAAGAAGTGAGATAAGTGGCAATACGGTGATCGCTAATACAAAAGGAATATTCTTGCACAACTCCGTCTACAACAAAATAACCTCAAATCTTATCATGAATAACCAGCTCGGCATTCATAGCTGGGGTGGCTCTGTTGATAACGTAATTAGTGGAAATTCTTTTATTAATAACGAAATTCAGGTAAAACATGTTGCAAGCAAAGATCAGGAGTGGGATAACAATTACTGGAGCGACTATCTTGGGTGGGATATGAACAGCGATGGCAAGGGTGATGCTCCTTACGAGTCAAACTCCATAGTAGACCATATATTCTGGAGATACCCTGCTGCTAAACTTCTGTTTGCAAGTCCCTCTCTTCAGGTCCTGTGGATGCTGGAGAAACAATTTCCTTTACTGGATGTTCCCAAAATTGTAGATAACAAACCATCCATGTTGCCATTACACGCAAAGTGGAAAGAAATGCTCACTAAATACTCATCATATGCTCCGGAAAGATACTACGGTGAACTGGAAAAGATCTCACCAGGATTCAACTAGGCGGTTTGTATGCTTGAAATTCGTAATATATCAAAAAACTTTGGAGAGATAAAAGCGCTTGACTCAGTCTCCTTGAAAATAATCGAAGGAGAGGTGCTGGGGCTTGTAGGTCCAAACGGCTCTGGAAAGTCAACACTGCTTAAGATAATGCTCGGCATAGCAAAACCCACATCAGGAGAGGTTTTAATAAACGAAAAGATTCTATCAGAAAAGGGCTGGAAACACTTCAGAAAACGAATCGGATACATGCCTGAGAGAGTTTCATTCTACGACAATCTTACTGGTAAAGAAACCTTTAATCTGTTTGCAAAAGTTAAAGGTGCAGGCGGCACATATGACATTATTAAAAGAGTCTTATCCGAAGACATCCAAAACAGAAGAGTCGGCGGATATTCTAAAGGAATGAGGCAGAGGCTTAATCTTGCACAGGCGCTCTTGAACGACCCTGATCTATTGATATTGGACGAGCCCACATCAGGGCTGGATCCAATGGGAATAAAAGAGTTCTACGATATATTAGACGAGGTAAAGTCCAGAAAAAAGCTAACTGTAATTCTGTCATCACATATACTGGCTGAGATAGAAGATAAAGTAGACAGGGTTGCTGTTATAAAAAACGGAGTAAACAAAGCCGTTGGAAGCCTGGAAGAACTTTATACAGGCTTGAAACTGCCTTTAAGAATTTCTATTGCCATAAGTGGAACCAACGCTATGCTGGAGGAACTGCTGAAACAAGAAGGGGCTGTGGATGTCAGGTATAGTGGAGGTTACCTAGTTGCCAGTGTGCCGAGACAGAGCAAGCTTAAACTGCTTTCTGCGGTTTTAGAGAAACAAGAAAGTTTCACTGACCTCTCAATACGGGAGCCTAATCTTGAGGAGGTATTTTTTGGTGTTCACTGACGCCATGTTGGCAATAGCACATAAAGAGCTTTCCGATCGATTGAAAAGCAAGTGGGTTATGGTTATCGCGATAGGATTTGCCATGTTCACTTTAATTATTTCCTACTTTGGAACAATCACGTCAGGTGTTGCTGGCTTTAGAGACTTAGACGCAACTATTGCCAGCCTCACAAGTCTGGTTATCTATTTTATTCCAATCCTTGCACTTACACTTGGCGGAGGCATAGTTGCAGACGAGCGGGATAAAGGCACGCTTGAATTATTTCTGTCTTCCCCAATATCGGTATGGGAGTTTATTCTCGGCAAATTTGCAGGTCTCTCTGTTTCACTTGCCCTGTCCACATTATTAGGATTTGGAATATCCGGAATAATATTAATAACTAAAACCGGAACAGAATCCATTGGAGGCTACCTTGTCTTCATTATCCATTCAATACTTCTAGGTATAATTTTTCTGGCTATCTCATTTTTCATATCCATTCTTTTCGATGAACGTTCGAAGGTTATAGCCGTTACAGTTTTCTCATGGCTCTTTTTCACTCTGCTTTACGACCTGGGAATGATAGGACTTCTCATAATAACCAAAGGCAGTATAGGAGTTGACACTTTTTCTATGCTTCTAATATTAAACCCTGTCGATATATATCGTATATTAAATTTTATATCAATTGGCCAGTCTGCAGTATTTTTAGGTTTGGCATCGGTTGAAGTGCCAGCATATATGACAACCTCTGTTCTTTGGTGTATTAGTCTTATATGGATAGCTCTACCACTTATTGCAAGCTATATTTTATTTAAAAAGAAGTATTTAAAATAAAATAAATATTGTAACTATCAGCTCTTCTCCTAAAGGGGAGAAGAAGTAAATGAATATAATGAATAGCTGAATAGTTACGAAATATTTAA
Source organism: uncultured Nitrospirota bacterium (assembly GCA_964462885.1). Lineage (GTDB taxonomy): Bacteria > Nitrospirota > Thermodesulfovibrionia > SZUA-242 > SZUA-242 > JALUUO01. The sequence goes on along the minus strand of CAYWZR010000067.1, from coordinate 5,080 downwards.
AATAAAGGAGGATATCATGTCAAAATACTTTGTAAAATGTTTTGTAAAATATTCAACAGTTGTTCTATCGGCAATTCTGTTTTTCTTCTCTGCTGCTACATCACAAAGCTATGAGACTATTAAAGTGGAAAATGGTGCAACCTTGAAAGGAACAATAACATTTAAGGGCACTTTACCAAGTGATGAAAGCATTTTGCTTGACAGGGATGTTGAGTACTGCGGCAAAGAGCAGAAACTCGGCAAGTACCTTATCTCCAATTCTCGGGTAAAAAATGTGGTTGTATGGATCGAGGATATCGGAATAGGAAAAGCTGTTTCCAATAAGGCGGTAAAAATAAGCCTGAAAAAGTGTAAGGCAGAGCCACTTGTAAGCGTAGGTTCTGTGGGAGGAAAGTTTTTATTTATAAACGAGGATGATATTTTACATACGGTTCAGTTAAAGCTCGGCCTTAAATACCAAAAAGATGTTTCAGGAAGGCCGTTAGAATATGGAGCTACCATCTATAACCTTGCTCTTCCTGTAAAAGATTTACAGATAGAAAAACCTATAAAAAAATATCATAAGTATACAAACGAAACCGGATTCATCCAGATAACCTCAAACACTCACACCTGGATTAGAGGGTTTATATTTATTTTTGACCATCCTTATGCAGCGGTTACAAACGACAAAGGAACATTTACCATAGATAACATCCCTGCCGGTAAATACCTTTTAAAAGTCTGGCACGAGGGTTTTGGATTCAAAGAAAAAAACATAGAGATTACGGCAGGAGGAAATGTGGAGGTCAATATTGACTACAGCAACTAAATGGATATGTTTAGTTTTGCTGCTCTTTACTGCCAGCAATTCGCATGCTACTGAAAAAACTACTGAAAATGCTGTCGGAAATGTTGCCGAAAAAAAGGCTGTTGATTTTACCCTTAGTAACTGGGACGGCAAAACCGTTACTCTGAACGATCTGAAAAATAAAGTTATTGTTTTAACATTCTCTTACTCTTATTGTTCCGTCAGATGTCCTGTTGTCACGGCACGGCTTTCCTCTTTAGATGATGAGATCAATGCCTCCAAGGACGTGGTGTATCTTCATATTTCAGTAGACCCTGATATGGATACCCCCGAAAGGCGGCTCAACTATTTTCAGCTTTATGGTATAGACGCAGTAAAGGATAATAGATGGATGTTTGTCTCGGGGAAGAAAGAGGAACTGTCAAAGCTATGGAAATTCTACGGTATAGAGATAGATAAGATTGAAGAAAATAGAATACCGGAAGGATATTACATCCAATATACACCAAAAGTAGTAATTATCTCTAAAGACAGCCTGATTAAACTTGAAACTGATTTTTACTTATCGGAAGAAGAAGTTGCAAAAATAATAAAGGGCTTGAAATGAACAGAAGAAAATTTATAAAGCTTTCTACTTTAACCACAGGCGCGATCATTGGAGAGCAGCTGTTTTCAGGTTCCACAAAGTTTGCCTCCGCAGCTCCCGCTATTACAAATATTACGAAAGAACCAATCTCGGACATCGCGGTTAAAGCTATTCAGCTTAATATTAAATATACAACAAAAATTATCAAACCTCCAAAACATGAAAAAAATATTGATCTATGGATTCCTTTGCTACAAAGTGATCAGGGGCAGGAAATAACACATACTTCGGTTGACTCTCCTGTAGAATTTAATATTAACGAGGAGCCTCTTTTTGGAAACAAAATAGTTCATTTGGGACCAACACGTTTAAAAGCCGGAGATGAGATTACGCTTAGATACAAATTACGTAGAAAAACCATAGGTACAATACAGGATAAAACCGTAGATGTAAAAAAACACCTGGTTCTTACTGCAAGAGAACAGTGGGATAAAAACATTACGGAATTCGTAGATAATGTTGTTGCCGATGAAAAAGACCCCCTTGAAATAGGCAGAAAAATATACTATGCACTGGTGGACTTCTTAACATATGATAAAAAAATACCAGGGTGCGGCCAGGGAATAAGCTCATGGACCTTTGAAAACAAGGGCGGAAGGTGTGATGACTTTCATGCGCTCTTCAGAACAATGATGATATATAAAGGTGTACCGGTAAGGTGGGAACAGGGCATCCCACTGCCCTACCCGTCTGCACTAACCGAGACAGGCGAGCTTGAAGGAGACTGCACGGCAGCCCACTGCTGGGCAAGATTTTATATAGGTGATGGTAGATGGGTACCTGTTGATATCTCGGAAGGCAAAAAAAGAAAAGATTTAAGGGATTATTTTTTCGGAACCCTTTCTCCAAACAGATTTAAAGTCTCCACAGGCAGAGACATAATTCTAAACCCTCCACAGGGCGGAGAGCCGCTTAATAGTTTTGCATTCTCTTACGGAGAATACGAGCAGATACCACTGATATACGGACACCATTATAAAAATATAATTCAATATAAAGTAGAGAAAGTGGAGTCATAAATATGATATTTTCTTTAAAACAAACCGCTATCCTGATTCTAGTTTTGGCCTTATTCAGCTCTGTTTCATATGCAAATTCAGTAACAGTCGGAGAACCCGCGCCAACCTTTATCTTGTTAGACGAAAATGGCGAACCTCAGGATCTCAAGACTTTTATCGATAAGCCAACCATTTTATATTTCACGCATAACGCCTGCCATTACTGCACACAGATCATAGCCCACCTTAAAACAGCAGAGATGAAATTAGGTAAGGAGAATCTCAGAATTATAGGTATTAATGTAATGGCCAAAGACCAGAAGCTTGTAAGGGCCTACAAGGAGGAACTTGAGTTTACGTTCCCCATGTTTGCAGGCAATAAATGGGAGTTGCTAAAAGCATACAAGATAAACTATGTTCCTCTAATTGTGTTTGTCGATGCGAAACAAATTGTAAGAAAAGTTGTGGGACACTATATACATGACCCGGAACTGTACGATAACATAAGAGAAATAATGGAAAAGTAAGACCTGAACCATCGAATTTAATTATCGTGATACTGAGAGTATTAATTGTTCTAATCCTTCTTCTACCTGCCTGCTCTAAGGACGAGGCTGCCAAAGCTGTTCCTGTCAGGCTTGACAGAAACAACTCATGCAGCGTCTGCGGAATGATTATTGTGGACATTCCCGGCGCAAAGGCACAGATACATTACAAGAACGGAAAGGTTGATTTATTTTGCAGCACTTTGGATATGTTTTCTTTCTACCTACAGCCTGATCGACCGGGCGCAATAACAGCCATCTATGTAAACAATATGGGTAAGGCTGATTGGGATCATCCTAATGATCACTGGATAGATGCAAGAGCGGCAGCTTACGTTTACGGCGGCGATGCAAAGGGGCTTATGGGTGAAGCACTTGTCCCGTTTTCCGATCTAAAAGATGCTGAGAGTTATGTGAAAAATCATGGTGGAAAAACAATAAAATTCAGTGATGTTACAATGGAATTGATAAGAGTTCGGTAAACTTTCTGCTTCTGATCTGAATATTTTTTAATGACCTCTAATATTACTAATATTACTCAAAAATTATGGTTTCCAAGGGTTTTACCGTTTCTATTATTTATCGCTTTTATCGCTTTAGCTGGATTTGTGGACTTTCTCGCCTCTTACTTTCCTCTCCTAAAGACTTTCACAAATTATGACGAGTACTTTTATTACCCTGTAAAAACTATGTTGATTGCAGCTCTTCTTATGTTTTTTTGGAAGAGGTACACTGAAATAGACCTAAGAGAGTTACTGTCATTAAAAAACATTTTGGTTGGACTTCTCTCAGGAACTGTTGTTTTCCTACTATGGATCAATATGGACTGGAATTTTGCTACTCAGGGAGAAATGGAAGAGTTTAATCCGTTTTCCTTTGACTCTCCCTCCCTGATAGTTTTTATTGTATTCTTCAGACTTCTTGGTGCCGCTATTGTAGTGCCTGTTTTTGAGGAGATTTTCTGGAGGTCATTTATTTTAAGATTCATTATAAATCCAAGTTTCGAAGAAGTTCCTATCGGTAAATTTACCTGGGCATCTTTTATCATCTCATCTATTCTATTTGGCTTAGAACATAATCTCTACCTGGCAGGCATTATGGCTGGAGCTGTTTATTGTCTTGTTTTGTACTATACAAAAAGCCTTGCCTCTACTATTTTGTCCCACGGAGTAACCAATCTGCTGCTTGGCATTTATGTTCTTAAAACAAGTAACTGGCAGTTCTGGTAGCTCTATTTTGCTTTACATGGTCAACTTGCATGAACTTTGAGTTACAGAATAAATTATTATTTTGTCTCCAGCAAGATAGTCAGTTCAGTGAGGTTATCAAATAACTTGGCAAACGAAATATTAAGGTTTTCGTTATGATACCAACTATTATCAGTCGCCTTAGCCAGGCGTCCGGCCCGTTCATCAGGACTGCCGCCGGTTATGAAATCAAAATTTCTGCCACCGCTTAGTTTAATATTACCAAGTGGATTTGAACCTTCATCAGGGGCATGGAGGATAGCGACATAATAAAAATGGGAGTTCCCCTCAAGGCCTTGCATTGGATCGAAGTTATCATGTCCCCTTTTGATAGTCACTTCACGCTGACCCTGCTTATTATATCTATGTGTAATCTTCACTTCCCGGTATTCGCCTTTAGCCATAGGATCACAACCATTTTCAACAGCATGTTTAGGTGCCGAAGAGCGACTGATACCATCATCCAGGTACATAATGTACTCACCATCCCGTCCCGGATAGATGTTTAGCGTAATAGGGTTTATCAGCCCCTTGCTCCGGTACTCTCCAACAAATTGTTCTTGCTCAAGAGTTGGTATAATGGCACCGGATCTGATAAAAACAGGGGTAGTAAAAGGGATGTGCTCGCTATTTGTATTGATGCTTGCATCAAAATCCCTGAAGGTCATACCACCTTCAATCTTCCCGGAAAGCGGCTGCCGGTTGTCTTTGTAGCAGAACCAGTCACTGCCCGTGGGCATATAAATATCTCGAATGCCATTGTTATCGGCACGTTGCTTAAACAGTATTGGTGCAACCAATACATCGTTACGAACCAGAAATTGTGTATCCAGAAATTCCTGTTTATCATTAAA
>CAYWZR010000066.1:0-10841 GCA_964462885.1 uncultured Nitrospirota bacterium | reverse complement strand
GAGTGTGTCGGGATCCGGCGTCGGCGTAGCCACCCGAAGAACCTCCCGAGATCGCTGACAGTAGACGAGGTATTCAGTCTTCTGGAGGCGCCGGAAGGAGATGATTTTCTTTGCAGACGTGACAAGGCTATACTCGAGCTGTTTTATTCCTCCGGCCTCAGGGTAGCCGAAATGTCGAGCCTGAACATTGAGGACCTGAATTTAACTGAATGCATGGTGAGAGTATGCGGCAAGGGACGTAAGGAGAGGATTCTGCCAATCGGGCAAAAGGCTATAAAAAGTCTAAAGGAATATGTACCGTTTAGAAACCAGAGGAGTAAAATGCTGGACAATGCGCTTTTTTTAAATAACCGTGGAACCAGGTTCAGCGATCGCGGCATAAGGCGTATAGTTGTAAAATACGGTCGGAAAGTATTGCTGAAAGCCGGACTCGGCCCACACATGCTCAGGCACAGCTTTGCTTCCCACATGCTTCAATCAGGAGCCGACCTCAGGGTTATTCAGGAGCTATTGGGACATGCATCACTTTCATCCACTCAGGTGTACACGCATCTGGATGTTACACATCTTATGGATGTTTACGACCGGGCACATCCACGAGCATCAAAAGAATAAGCAATATAAGGAGAGTTAAGTTTATGTTTCACGCAACTACCGTAATTAGTGTTCGACGCGGCGACAAGGTGGCCCTTGGCGGTGACGGCCAAGTAACTCTTGGGCAAACCGTTATGAAGCATAATGCAAAAAAAGTACGCCGAATGTACAACGACAAAGTACTGGCCGGTTTTGCCGGCGCTACAGCCGATGCCTTCACTTTGTTCGAAAAATTTGAGGCTAAACTTGAAAGCTATCACGGCAACCTTACAAGAGCGGCTGTGGAGCTTGCAAAGGATTGGCGCACAGACCGCATGCTCCGTCGGCTTGAAGCTCTGCTGATTGTGGCCGACAAGGAACATACCCTTATCATATCAGGGACCGGCGACGTTCTTGATCCCGAGGACGGGATAGCCGCGATAGGCTCAGGAGGTGCATATGCCCAAGCAGCTGCTAAGGCACTGTTTGTGCATTCCGATCTTGATGCCGGTAATATTGTTAAAGAGGCGCTACAGATTGCGGCAAACATATGTATTTACACAAATACACAAATACATGTAGAGGAACTGTAGGGGTAATCCCCTGTGGTTACCCAATTACTATAATACACAGATGAGAATATACACGGAAAGGAAATTGTTTGATGGATGATCTTACACCAAGAAAAATTGTCGAAGAGCTTGATAAGTACATAATCGGTCAGGGGGATGCTAAAAGGGCAGTAGCGATTGCTCTTAGAAATCGTTGGCGACGTCAACGCCTATCTGATGAACTTCGCGACGAGGTTCTGCCCAAGAACATACTTATGATCGGACCAACAGGAGTCGGAAAAACAGAAATAGCCAGGCGTCTGGCTCGCCTCACAAACGCTCCGTTTATAAAAGTCGAGGCATCTAAGTTCACCGAGGTCGGCTACGTGGGACGTGACGTGGAATCAATGATACGAGACCTGACTGAACTGGCTGTGAACATGATAAAGTCGGAATTATTTGAACAAGTTAACGAAAAAGCAAAGGGTCAGGCCGAAGAGAGACTTCTGGATCTTCTACTTCCAAAACCCAGAACTTCGGCAGCCCCTCCTACAGCAGGTGTGCCGGAAAATGGCGAAACCTCAACATCGGCTGCAGTAGAGACACGTGAAAAGCTTCGAGAATTACTGCGTAAGGGAAAACTTGATACCCGCTATGTTGATATTAAGATAAAAGAAAAAATCATGCCTTTTGGTGTGGTTTCCAACATAGGCATGGAAGATCTGGAGAAGAATCTGAAAGAGATGCTCGGCAGCATGCTTCCCGAGAAAAAAAAGCACCGGAAGGTAAAAGTTCCGGAAGCGCTTCGCCTTCTTACCCAGGAGGAAGCATCCAGGATGATAGATATTGAAAAAGTCACCCAGGAGGCTATCACCAGGACTGAGCAGACCGGTATTGTATTTATTGATGAAGTGGATAAGGTCGCCAGTAAGGCATCAGGGCAAGGGCCTGACATTTCGCGGGAAGGGGTTCAGAGGGACCTTCTGCCTATTGTAGAGGGATCAACAATATCTACAAAATACGGCCCCGTGCATACAGACCACATTCTGTTTATAGCAGCAGGTGCTTTCCATGTCTCTAAACCTTCGGATCTCATACCAGAACTACAGGGACGATTTCCTATACGTGTAGAACTTGACTCGCTTGGCAAGGATGAATTCGTACGTATTCTTACAGAACCCCAGAATGCATTAATTAAACAGTACATTGCCCTGCTTGCAACCGAATCAGTAACCCTATCTTTCGGGCATGATGCGATAGAAAAGATCGCTCAGATTTCAGAACTCGTAAACGAGCAAACCGAAAACATCGGGGCTCGAAGACTTCACACCGTGCTGGAAAAGCTGCTTGAGGATGTTTCATTCGATGCTCCTGAAATGGCTGGAACAAAAGTGTCTATAGACTCTGCTCATGTTGAAAATGTTCTAAACGATATAGTTGAAGATAAAGATTTGAGCCGGTATATTTTGTAAACAAGACGACCTGTATGTAATACGATCTAAGGAGAAATATCTCATGGATTCTGTAAAAAGACGGATTATAAAACTTCGTGTCAGTGTAGACGGCAATAAGTATATAGGCCATGTTCAGCTACCCGAAAATATGGACCGAATGTCTGATCTTTTAAACGACAGAAAACCATTTCTGAAAATAAAAAACGTCAGTTCCTACGAGTCTATTCAGAAAAACTCTGAGTTTATTATCAACAAGGAACATATAGATTATGTCCAAGTGCTGGAAGAAACACCTCTTATAGCGGCAAACAAGGTAGCGGGTAAATTCTATAAAATTCGGGTCAAGACCATGAATTCCGAAATACAAGGGCATCTCTTTGTGCCTAACAACGGTGAGATGCCAATGGATATAGTTAATGATGACCGGTTATTTCTGAGCATCAAGGACGCCGAAATCATAAATACACCGGAACGTTACACCTTTCTCGGAATTTCTAAACGTAAAATATGTACCGTCGAGGTCTTCCAGGCTGATTCACCACAAATTGTATCAGTGGCATCTTGAAAAAAAGCTAAGTCCCGGACCCGTATTTAAAGGGGTTAAACATAAAAATCCACTCCCCCTTTTTCGACACTTTGCCTGGACAACGCAGTGACACCTTCGCCTCTGTTATTGTAAGCCAGTAGATAGCCTGGAGATGGAGATAAACTTTTGCTGATAACTCTGGGGTAGAATTGGGGTGAACCGCCTGGAGCTTGGGAGAGGCTAAGACTATCCCCCTCCATAACGCCCTTTCCTGCAACTTCAACATTTTCACCAATTTCCGGCGACCTTTTGTTGCGCTGAAGTATTGAGGGCGGATGGTTGAGATATAATGATATCTCCCGTGAGTTACTGATAGTAATCATAGTTTTAAATCCGCTCGCTATAAACTAACTATTAAAACAAAAAAACCTGGAACACCAGCCAGGTTTAAGAACTTACAGTAAACTACGTTTAGAGTTTTAACTCGCAGATGGTGATTGATAATTGCAAATCCTTATAACCATATAATACTCCTACTAAAAGGAGTGTACAACCGTAGGCTTTACCACGAAGAAAATAAAGATAAAAAGTATATAGAATAGATAAGTAGAAGATATAATAGCAGGCCTTTAAAGTACCGGCCTGTCTGAAGGGTATATTTCACCAGGACTATAGCTGGTTACCAATTCCTTCAAATAGGCACGTAATATGCTGGGATCAGGACTTGCGATCAAGTCCTCAAGCAGGGGAAGTTTTTCCTGTATATCGTCATAACAGGCATGATCCTTAGCTTTGAATATCTTGGAATGTGTGGTCGGCTCAAGGTCTTCCTTGGCTGTCAGAAGCTCTTCATACATTTTTTCACCGGGACGAATGCCGGAATAAACAATAGGGATATCAATCTCGGGCTTCAGACCGTGAAGCCGAATCATCTCTTTTGCAACATCGACAATTTTTATAGGATTTCCCATATCCAACACAAAAACCTCTCCTCCACTACCCATAGCGCCGGCTTGAAGTATCAGAGTTACAGCTTCAGGAATGGACATAAAGTAACGGGTCATCTCTGCATGGGTGATAGTTACAGGCCCTCCCTGTCTTATCTGTCTCTGAAATGTCGGAATCACGCTTCCACGGCTTCCAACTACATTGCCAAAGCGTACAGATATAAAGCGGGTACTTTCCATCCTGTTTAACTCTTTTACGATCTTTTCTGCAACACGTTTTGTGGCGCCCATAACATTGGCAGGACGGACAGCCTTATCCGTGGAAACCATCACAAAGCGCTCTGCACAAAACTCCATAGCCATGTCTGCTACCATTTTTGTACCCAGAATATTTGTCTTGACAGCCTCTTCGGGAAACTCTTCCATGATCGGCACATGCTTGTAAGCGGCAGCATGAAAAACAACATGGGGTAGATGATTGGCAAACACCCACCTCATTTTTGCAGAATCACGAACATCACCCACTACAGGACAGAGTTTTACATCTTCAACACCTTCCTTAACCTCTTGTTCTATATGAAAAAGCTCAGTTTCGTCAATATCTAGAGCAATTACCCTTTCTGGACGAAATCTAAGTACCTGCCGGATGACCTCCATACCAATGGATCCACCTGCACCAGTGACCAGAATTCGTTTTCCGTTAAGACTTCCTGCAATCATACCCTGATTCACCACTACCTGCTCGCGACCGAGAATGTCCTCAATTCTGACCCTTTTAATATCAGACAACGTAACCTTACCATGTAGAATTTCGTCCAGGCCGGGAATTGTCTTTACATCTGTTATCCCGGCCTCTCTTACATGGATCAGAATATCGCGCACCTCTTTTGAAAAAACCGAAGGCATGGCAATTATTATCACCTCGACATCTAACCGGCGCACAACTTCCGGAATCATACGTCTACCTCCAAATACCTTGACCCCATGTATGTATAAATTCGCCTTATGAGGATTGTCATCAATAAACCCTACAGGGCGATATGCGGAATTGGGGTTGCGCTTCATATCACGTACGATCTGTTCTCCGGCATTCCCAGCGCCGACCACTAAGGCACGTTTGCAGCCACTAACAGTAACGCCCTTAAGTATATTCAGATAAAATCGTTTGGAAATTCTTAGTCCACTGACAAGAAAGAGGGAGCAAACAAAATCGATAAAAAATATTGACCTCGGCAACCCGTGAAAAAACGAAAAATCACGTAAAATAAACGAAAGTCCTGTAAGCGCGCAGAAAGCAAAACCCAAAGCCTTTACAATATTCCACATCTCGTACATGCCGAAGTACGACCAACTCATCTTGTAAACCCTGGTTAAAGCGAATACCGAAACCTTGAGCAAAACAAACAAAATAACGGTAGGCAGAAGCATCGAAAGGTACGGCTCTGGAATAGAGCTTCCAAATCTAAGCAGAAATGCCATGCAGACAGACATTGAAAGCAGGACAATGTCCAATAAAATAAAAAACGCGCCACGGTTAAACGGTGTCTTTTTCATCTGTATCATTATAAAAGAGTTTATGCCAGCGGTTGTATAAAATCAAGTATGATCGCCATTTATAAATTTATGTTTGCCGACTTGTTTTGACTTCCAGTTCCAGTCTATGAACAAATGCCATCAGAGTGATATAAAAAATGCACCAGAAACCAAGAATCGACCATTGAAAAGTCACCGGCAACTTCAGAGCCAACAAGGTAGATACAGCGCACCCAGCCATCAAACAATACGCCCATAAAACAGTCCTGCGATGGCCCCAGCCCAGCTGAACCAGACGCTGATAATAATGAGTTTTGTGCGGTTCCCAGACCCGCTTGCCCTGGATAAGGCGGCGTAACAAAGTAACAGTGGCATCGACTATGAAAGGCGAGAAAAGAAGTGCCGAAGCCCAAAGTGGAATCATGTCCTCCATACTGCCCCATAATGCAAAAACAGCCGCAAGAAAGCCGAGTGTCGATGAGCCAACATCACCCATAAAAATCTTTGCAGGCGGGAAGTTAAATAGAAGAAAACCTGAAGCTGATGCACTAATCGCAAGACTAAGCGCCGAGAATAAAACATTATCAGCTTGCCAGGCAACAATGGTAAATACGCCAAAACCAAACACCGCCATTCCGCCTGCAATGCCATCAATACCGTCCATAAAGTTGTAAAGATTCAGCATCCAGACTACAAAGAGCAGTGTAAAGACCTGTCCAAGGCTGTAAGGCCAGGTCCACTGTAGACCAGGCAGATCAAGAACCACAAATGAGAATCCTCCAAATAACAACAGGCCAGCGGCAATCGCATGTACAATAATACGGTACCCTGCACCCAAGCTGAAACAATCATCTAAAAAAGAAACAGTAGCTATAAGTAGCGTTGCAACGAAAAACCATCCCAGATGCTTATCCGGTTTTATAACATTCGAGACCCATGCCCCGGCCACGACTATTGCAATAAATATGGCCAAGCCACCGGTTCTGGGAACCGGAGTGCTGTGCAAGGAACGTTTACCAGGGATATCTAATACTCGCTGCAAAGAAGGCGAAGAAACAAGCAAATTAGTCAACCAAGCGGAAATAACAAAAGCAGGAAGGGCAGCCAAGATCATCACAATTATGTTTTGTATCATTATAAAGTTAATAATTATACGCTGGAGTTCAAGGGATGTAAACTAACTGCCTCGAAGTTTCTGTCTCAAAATTTCATTAAATGTATTATTTCGGGCAGACTTTCGCGCAGGTTACGCGCAGGTAAAAATCCCAGTTCTCGCTCAATACTTTTTGAACTGTACAAAGAAGATCCGATAAGTTTATTTAGCGCATCTGTATCGAATCCAACCCGTCGACCTCTTATTTGCCTTGCTAAATCCCCGATATTAGCCGCCCACCTCAGCATTAAAAGCGGAATTTTCCACGAAGGAACCGGACGTTCAAGCGCTTCTAAAATCCACTCATATATCTGTCTAGTAGAATATACCTGGCCGTCTGTCACGATATAAACATGGCCGGTCGCTTCGGATTTTTCAGCCGCTAATAAGGCGGCCTGTACCACATCATCCACATGCGTCATTGAGCGACAGTTGTGCATTTGCGGCAACGGCGGAAATCGGCGTTTTATCACTGCTTCGATCATTCTAGCCAGGTTTCCCTTTGATTCGGGCCCATAGACCATACTCAGCCTAAGTACACATGGATGCGGCACATAGCCTCCAACTAAAACAAGGTCCTCAGCTTTCCGTTTGGACCTACCGTAAGCCGTTTCCGGTGGAATATCGCAACTCTCATCAAGCATTGATTCACCACCTTCACCCATTGCCTTGACACTGCTGAAAAATACAAACCGTTTTACACTTGCCGCTGCTGCTGCTTCAAGAAGCAGACGAGTACCCTTTACATTAATTCTGTGATACTCAGCCTCATCCACGGAACCTTCGCTCAAGGCATGGACTTTTCCGGCAAGATGAAACACAGAGTCTATACCTTTCATAACATCTTCCGGCAAGATATCCGAACCTATATCCGCATACACGGCATCTTGCCAGGGTCCTTCACACTCGCGATGCAACAAGGCACGAACAGCTAACTGTTGTTCATGCAATCGTCGGCAGAGTGCTCTGCCGATAAATCCTGAGGCTCCTGTAACAAGAACCCTGCCTACCACAATCTCCAACCATGCACACGAAAAAACGTCAATGCCGAGCGGACAAACATAAGGATATGTCGTTTCCCTTTCTGCGCCGCATTTCCGCCGAAATGCCTGATACGAACAGATGGAACATACGCCAGTCGTGACACTTCTGCAAATCTAAGAGAAAAATCGAAGTCCTCAAAATACATAAAATATTTTTTGGAAAACCCTCCTACTTCTTCCCAGAAGTTGCGGTGAAAAAGCATAAAGCACCCACTGACAATAGGAACGTCTAATACCGGATGATTATTACCACAAACATCACGCATTTCATAAAGCTCAAGGCGCTTTCTGAATATCTGCTGTATTTTTTTCGGAGCAAAGCCACGCAACACTAAGTCAAGCACCGTCGGATAGCGCTTGCAAAGAAATTGTGGAGATCCATCAGAACCAGCAACAAAAGGCGTAATCAGTCCAATTTCCGGCGATGCAGACATAAAATGCATCGCCTTTAAAATCGCATCTTTATCAAGAAGAACATCAGGGTTCAGAACCAGATTAAAGTCTGAGTTTGACTGATTTATCGCAAGATTATGGCCTGCTCCATAACCAACATTTCCATGGCCCGAAAAAAGACGGAGCGATATAAATTGTTCCTTACGTTCAAAGTCACTCAACAATGCCTCCAGCCTTCCCTTCCAACCAGTTCCCGGACCATTGTCCACAATCAACAGCTCTGCTGCTTCCAGGGTTCCTCTTTCCCTTGCAAATTCAACAGCATAGGCCAAGCTCTCAAGTGTATCCTGAATTTCTGACAAACACGGTGTGTAGCTAACTATCGAAACCGCCAATGATGAAGTGGTGTCAGGTCTTGACATTTGACATAACCTCTTTGACAAGTTCAGATAAATTTTCATCGCTTGTCATTGCCTTCTCAAGCCTTGACGATAACTTGCTCACCGAACTATAATGCATTCCGCCAAACCAATCACCTATTTCCTGATTGCCCAAACCAGAATATCGCTTAATCAAATAAATAGCTACTTTCCTGGCCCTATTATCCCGACTACTTCTTTTGAGTGATTCTTCTGACACGCAAAAAACGGAAGAAACCGCTTTTATCAGATCCTCAGGTTTTGGATAGTCCTTAAACCTCTTTCTTTCTACTATTTCCCGACTGATCGACTCCGCTGTTAAAAAATTCTTTGTTTTTTCGATAAATTCCGTTGTTCCAAGTATTATTTGCCCATGCAATTTATTAAGTGGGGACTCTACTTTCTCCAGTAGTTCTTCATGCAAAAACTTCCAGTATTCTTTTCTAGCGTCCTCCTTATTACGACCAAACAATGATAGTATCCATGCATATTCAACCCATTTGACTTCTCTGCTTTTCCCCAAGAAACCCGAACAACTACTCCATTTATATTCAGTCGGATTTTTGACGATGTTAGCTCTTACGGGATTTAAATGCACATACCTGCTAAGTTCTAAAAGGTAAGACTCTTTATCAACAAGAATTCCCTTATATCTTCCCTGAAATAGGTGACCAAAACGATTATGTCTACGATTGAAATATCCCGTATACGCTCCGTTTAGACCATGCATCACCTTTAATAGGTTGCCCTGAGGAGTTTCCATCAACAAATGATAGTGGTTATTCATCAGTGCATAACTATGAATAAGAATACCGTAACGATTGTGATAATCTTCTAGAATTCCGAGGAATTTTATTCTATCCAAATCATCAAAAAAAATATTCTTCTTTTCATTCCCTCGACTTGTTATATGATATAAAGCAGAAGGGTATTCTATTCTTAAGGGTCTTCCCATAGCTGAACTCTACACAACTTCATATTCAATGTCAAATGTCAAGACCTGACACCACAAGGTATTTCATCCTGATAACAGGCACCCTATTATTGTTTTGGGGCGGTCCGGATTATGAATCCGCACGATCCTTCAAAGAGTTCTGGAATTTGGGTCACATTTTTTACTTTGCACTTATAACATGGTTACTAAGCAAATGGATGTTAATCAGGCAACAGTCGGTACCAAAACAGTGGTTTACTATTCTTTTTATCAGTCTGTTTTTGGGTGTTTTAATCGAGATTTTACAATATGGTACAGAACGTACCCCGGACATGGGTGATGTCTTTCGGGATCTTACGGGTAGTTTTATGATGCTCGCATTTTTTCCTATTTATTCAAAAATACTCACCAATAGGAAGAAAATGTTATTAAAAGCCATTGCCATTATTCTTGTTTTAATACAACTTTTACCACTAACAATAAGCCTGGCTGACGAAATCATTGCTAAACAACAATTCCCGGTTCTTTCAAATTTTGAAACTCCATTTGAAAAGGATCGATTTGAGGGCAAAGCAAAACTTGCAATCAAACATATCCCTTCATTATCCAATAGCCATATCCTGGAAGTTTCATTGACAACTGAAAAGTACTCGGGTACCGGTCTTAAATATTTCCCAGGTAATTGGTACGATTACAAAACTCTACAGATAAGCCTTTATCTGCCTCATACAAAATTCTTATGGATTGTTTGTCGTGTTCACGACATGCAACATACACAAGGAAAACAACAATATAATGATCGGTTCAATCAACGTTTTTTACTGAAACAAGGCTGGAACAATATTAAAATTGATTTAAAAGATGTAATCTCAGCACCAAAAAATCGAAACATGGATCCTCGTCAAATACGTGGAATCGGTCTTTTTGCTGTGTCATTACAAGAGCCACAGATTATTTATCTAGACAATATTCAACTATCCGATCTAAAAAGCTCGGATTAAGTTGAGATGCCTCTGTTGCTATTTGAGCAACCTATATGTAAGTTAAAACAAAGTTACCATAAATCCAAATTGCGATTTACCGCAAAGAGATGTGCTAAAATCTTGATACTAAATGCGCAAAAAAGTTTTGTAAGTATGGTACGCCTGGAGGGATTCGAACCCCCGGCCCGCTGCTTAGAAGGCAGCTGCTCTATCCAACTGAGCTACAGGCGCATGTAAAGATAAAGGTTGTTTTTCTTGTAGAAAACTTGATAGCCGCAAAAAAATGGTCGGGGCGAGAGGATTCGAACCTCCGACTCCCTGCTCCCAAAGCA
>CAYWZR010000065.1:0-10845 GCA_964462885.1 uncultured Nitrospirota bacterium | reverse complement strand
TCACGGCTGAAGAACGTGGACAGGCTGAGGCAATCGCCAGAAATTTGTACGAGATACACGCGACCGAATATACAGAAATTTCGGACAGGCTCATCCCGAGGGCTATAGAAAGGCCTTAAGGGTTATGCGGCTTGCAGAAAAATTCGGGCTGCCCATTCTTACATTTATAGATACACCTGGAGCTTTTCCAGGAATCACGGCTGAAGAACGTGGACAGGCTGAGGCAATCGCCAGAAATTTGTACGAGATGTCACTTATAAAAACACCTATTCTGGTTTGCATAATAGGCGAAGGAGGAAGCGGTGGCGCTTTGGCTCTAGGTGTGGGTGATAGAGCCTTTATGCTTGAACATTCTGTCTACTCGGTTATATCACCGGAGGGATGTGCTGCTATTTTATGGAAAAAAGACAAGAACGATCTTGCACAAGAGGATTACGCCAAAGCTGCTGAAGTATTGCGTCTTACATCTGGAGACCTGAAAAAGCTTGGAGTGGTGGACGAAATCATAGAAGAACCCCTGGGCGGAATGCACAACGCGGAAGAAGCAACGTTTCAAACTATCAAAGATCTGCTCAAGTCTTCGCTGGATGCATTATCATGTGTTCCCATAGAGGAACTGCTTACACGCCGTTATAACAGGATCAGAAAAATGGGAGATCTTAGTTAGATAGTTAGATCAGCTCTTTTTGAAAGATTTCTGGAGTTCTAGCACTCTAAATAAAGCTCTATGTTGCTAGTTTCAGCATTTATCTCTCAGGTCATTAAAGGACCGCTGCCATGACTCGGAAAGAGTTTTAACTGCAAGAACCTTTTCTACACCTTCACAATTTTTCTTATCATGATGATAAATATGATTAGCAAACGATATTGTTACCTTATTGTGATCCTCCTTAACCAATACAATTGAATCCCCCTTTTTAACCGTTCCTTCCTCCAGCACCCTGAAGTAAAACCCTGTGTAGCCAGAACTAACAACCAGTTTCACCATATCGCTTCTACCGTACCGTGCCGCAAGTGTTTTACAGGGCTGCCGTGGCTGGCTGATCTGAACCAACGCTGTTCCAAGTCGAAATACGTCTCCTATACAGACATCATCTTCGCTCAGATTTGAAACAGTGAGGTTCTCACCAAATGCCGCAGGGGGTAATTCAAATTCGAGTTCAAGTGTAGCTTTAAGTTTAGATTTTAAAATATCTTTCCAGTAAGAATAATGATCCATACTGTAAACACAAACAGCTTTATCAAGTCCTCCATGATGCTTCAGATCAGCAACTCCGTTGCCATCAAAACCCAGTTTACTGAGAGTTAAGGTCTCAAATACAGGAGTCTTGCAAATACCTGTTGTGACTTCCTTTCCATAGAATATTTCTTTTTTAGGAAAACCAATGTTAAGCGATTCTACAATCATATCGGTCATAGTTATTATCCTTCATTATCTGACATAATTTTCTTTGAATTATTTATTATACCTATAACAACTGATTAAAAATATAATTAAATAAAAACACGAACAAAAACATGTAACATATTGATATTAAATAATTATTGCATTTTTGATATCGAATTTTAGATAGGCTAACAACGCTCTTTGAAATAAACCAGACATGACTTTTGGATCTCAAAAGAGTTTTCCTGATTTGATCAGTGTGCGATAATAGTCTTCTTTTTTTTTCCTATAACAGCATTATGATATAAATCATAGACTTTCAACTTGATTCCTGCCCAAAATAGGTTTCGTATCTTTTGGCTTTACCATAAAAAAATTTATAGAGCCTTGAATTTTTTAAACTTATAAAATTAATTAAAACTATTTAAAGTTCTTTAAAGTTAAAAAAAGGGAGCATCATCTGAAGTGTCTAAAAACACCTTCCAGGTAGTAATTCCAGACTATCAATACTGGAAACAAAACATAAAGTGTCAGACAGGATGTCCCGTAGACACGGATTCCAGAGGATACGTGAGAGCGATTGCTGAGGGTGATTACGAAAAAGCATACTGGATAGCAAGAATACCAAACCCTCTGGCCTCTATATGCGGGAGAATATGTGCTGCCCCATGTGAGTTGGCATGCAGAAGAAAGTGGATTGATACCGCAGTTTCAATAAGAGCGCTGAAAAGGTTTGTTACTGAAAAATACGGTGTAGAAATTTACCAGGATAAAAAAGACTTTGCCCGCAACTTTAAAGAAAAATTCAAGGAAAAAGGTTCCGGCATAACAAGTATTGCCCAGGATGTTACCAAATCTATCTCTTCTGCCAAACCTGTCTCTATTGTCGGAGCAGGCCCTGCTGGGCTTGCTTGCGCACACGAGCTGGCTCTTATGGGATATAAGCCGATAATCTACGAGATGGAAAATATTGCAGGCGGTATGTGTGCTGTAGGTATACCACCATACAGACTTCCAAGAGAAATTCTTCAAGCCGAAATAGATGCGATAAAAGCCCTTGGTGTTGAAATCAGGCTTGGCGTTCAGATAGGCAAAGATGTTTCACTTAAAACATTATATGATGAGTCTGCCGCTGTATTGCTGGCTGTAGGCGCAAAGAAGTCGCGAATGCTTCCTGTCGCAGGGGCCGACAGCGTGGGAGTGCTTGGAGGAGTTGATTTTCTGAGGGATGTTTTTACAGGAAAAGATCTAAAAATAGGCCCTAAGGTGGTAGTCATGGGAGGCGGTAATGTTGCTTATGACGTGGCCAGAACTTCGATCAGGCAGAAGGGAGTGGAATCTGTTTCTCTGGTATGTATCGAAGATGTACAGCAAATGCTGGCTGATAAGATCGAAATTGAAGAAGGAGAGGAAGAAGGAATCACAAAAATAAACAGTTTTGGGCCGCAGAAAATTAACGCTGATGAAAGCGGTACAGTCAAGTCCATAACATTTAAAAGATGTATTGCTGTTTTTGACAGCGAAGAGAAGTTTAACCCGAGGTATGATGAGTCGGACACAATGACACTGTCGGCAGACACGATTTTCTTCTCGATTGGACAGTCATACGATCTATCATTTCTTAAAGAGTGCGGCCTTGATATCGAAGTGACCGAAAGAGGAATGATAAAAGCTGGTCCAAACCAGGGATCAACATCCCTTCCGGGCTTGTTTGTGGCAGGTGATCTAGCCTATGGGCCAAGACTTGTTATCGATGCAGTAGCAAACGGTAAAAAGACTGCAATCGCAATTCATGATCATATAAGTGGAGATTCTCTAGATCTGAAAAAACTTGAGAGGCATACAGAATTTTATGACACAGAAGTCTCACATAATGAAGTTGTACACATCAAAGATTACGAAAAAATAAGCAGAAAATCAGTGCCTATAATTCCAGTTAAAGAAAGACTAAAAGACATATCTACCACAGTTGAGACAGGTTTTATAAAAGAAGTAGCGGAAAAACAGGGAAGCAGGTGTCTAAACTGCGCGGTTAACACTATTTTTAACGGTGACAGGTGCATACTGTGCGGAGGCTGTGCTGATGTCTGTCCTGAATACTGCCTGAGACTTGTAAGTCTTGAGAATATCAGGGGAGATGACAACCTGACCGAACTCTTTAAGATTAGATACGGGATGGAACCAATCGGCACAGGCTCGGCAATTATAAAAGATGAAGATAGGTGCATCAGATGCGGTCTCTGCGCAAAAAGGTGCCCGGTGGATGCAATTACGATGGAAAGATTTTTATTTAAGGAGGTATTCGAACGTGCTTAATGAGGCTCAGGATACAACAGAAGTATCAAGGCGCGACTTCCTTGGCCTGGCATCTTTTGGAGCGGCGATTGTGTCGGCATTTGGCGTGCTTGCCGGTACTCTAAGAATTTTCAAACCAAATGTTTATTACGAGGAGTCCAGGAAATTTAAGATCGGAAAACCAGAGAATTTTCCACTGGGCACTGTAAAAAAACTTGACGACGAAAAAGTGTTTATCTTTTCAGGTGATGATGGATTCTACGCTATATCCAGTATATGCACACACCTTGGATGTATCGTCTATAGCACCGAAACAGGTTTTCAGTGTCCCTGTCACGGCTCAAGATACAATGCAGACGGCAAGGTTGTAGGCGGACCTGCACCTAGAAATCTTTCATGGTTTGAAATCAGCCAAAGCGTGGATGGCAGCCTTATGGTCGACTCGGCCAAGGCAGTTCCCAAGGGAACGAAATATATCTTTGCATAACCATCCGGCTGGGTGGACTAAAGGCTTAGGTAAGATAAAAGACATTAAAACTGAAGTAAGGATTTAAATGGAGAGGAGTAAAGAGAAATGAATGAGCTGCATAGATCGGGAATATCCGAATTTATAAATAATATAAAAAACCTGCAAAGGTCATTTCTCGGTTCTTTTCTGAGAGGAGGCAAACCTACATCAGATAAGTCCAGAGCTGCGCTGATGTTCAATAACTTCTTCCTACATGTTCAGGGGGTGAAAACCCATATCAACACACTCAGGCCAACATATACCTTTGGCTTAGGAATAATTTCGTTCTTTCTGCTCATTATCGTAGTCATATCCGGTGTAATGCTTATGGTCTATTACAACCCCTCCATAGAAAGAGCCTACAATACTATCAAAGACATAAACTATGTTGTCTTTGCCGGAAGACTGCTAAGAAACGTACACAAATGGGCTGGTGAGGGAATGATTATCTTTGTCATGCTTCACATGACAAGAGTATTTTTCACCGGCTCTTATGCAAAGGGCAGAGAATTTAACTGGATAATCGGGATTATCCTCCTAATTCTTACCTTCGGATTGAACCTCTCAGGCTATATGCTTCCATGGGATCAGCTTGCATACTGGGCACTGGTTATCGTGGCAAATATCATTCAATCTCCCAAAGAGATTACAGACTCCCTGGGTATAACACAGTATTTCGATATTGGAGGATTTTCCAAGGAACTATTTCTGGGTGGTTATACAGCTGGCCAGGAGTCGCTCACAAGAGTCTATTTTCTCCACGTTATGTTTTTTCCACTCTTTTTATTCATATTTCTCGGTGTACACTTCTGGCGGATAAGAAAAGATGGAGGTCTTACAAAGCCGGAAAACCTTGAACCAGTGGGAGAAGATACCGGCTATGCATCTCGCCCGAAAAAAACAGGCGGTATATTTCCGACATTCAAGACCTATGGCCTTATGGAACTGGCCCGGGGCAAGACTCCTGCCGTGGATAAGGATATTGAAAACACTGTACCGAGCTGGCCAAATCTTTTACTAGCAGAGTTTGCGGTATTTATGCTTACCCTTGCCGTAGTGGTAGTTTATTCATTTTTTATAGATGCACCCCTTAGGGAGCCGGCTAATTCCCTTATACCCGAAAACCCTGCAAAGGCGCCGTGGTACTTCCTCGGTCTTCAAGAGCTTCTATCCTATTCCGCATTTATGGGGGGAGTCGGTCTTCCGGGAGTTGCGCTGCTCGGTCTTGCTCTGATCCCGTACCTGGACAGAGAAGAAGGGCATGTTGGTATCTGGTTCTCTAACAGAGAGGGAATAATGGTAGCCTTTAAGGCTCTGATTGTCGGAGCTTTAGTGAATGTAGGAATTCTTGTTTTTGTGGTTAACTTCGGCTGGTTCAGGAATTGGTGGCCCAATATTCCTCAGCTATTAATCACTATGGTTAATCCCGGTAATATCTGGGTCGGTTTTATGATTGCCTGGTCATTATGGGTTATGAGAAAAGGTAAAGCTTCTACAAGGATGGGGGCCATAGCAATGTTTACTATGTTTCTGGTCAGCTTCCTTATCTTTACATACATGGGAACCTACCTTAGAGGACCGAACTGGGATTTCTTCTGGTCGAAAAGCCAGTGGCCTATACATTAAAAAACTTTTTAAAAATATTTAGAGCTATTTAAAAATATTTAAAACGATTGAAAACTATTGAAAACGATTGAAAAACATTGAAAACGGGTGAAAGGCTGAGTCCGACGCAAATATACGCTGGATAAAAGAGAGATAAAAAATGCTTAACAGATTTTATTTATCGTTGTTACTAATATCAGGAATGCTTCTCGGTGCGTTTTTGCTTTTTGTTGGTTACAGAGAGATGTCACCTGAGTGGAAACAGTACCAGGTTGAGTATAAAAACAACCTTATTAAGAACGCAAAGGATGATGCCACAAGGGAAAGAGCGAATGAGATCGGTATAGAAATTCGTCAGATTTACCTGGGCGATCTAAAAAGAGTGGATAGATGTACAACCTGTCATCTCGGTGTAGAGAACCCGCTTATGGCAGATGCCGAAGTTCCATTTAAAAAGCATAGTGGTGACTACTTAAAAGATCACCCTAAAGACAAATTCGGATGCACCACCTGTCATCATGGGCAGGGCCGGGCTTTAAGCAAAAAAGAGGCGCACGGCCTTGGCCACGAAACACACTGGGATGATCCAATTATCCCCACGAAATATATTCAGAGTTCCTGCGCGCAGTGCCATGACTATAAAACACTTGAACAAAAAGGCGTAGATGTTGTAGTAAAGGGCAGAAATTTATTTCAGGAAAAAGGATGCAGAGGCTGTCATAAACTAAATAAGGTCGGCGGAGACCTTGGCAAACCTCTTGACGGTATCGGCTCTCAGCCTATCGCCTATTTCCCAATGAAGCATATTACTGGTGAAAGAACAGCCTACTCCTGGATTAAACAACATTTTGATGATCCAAGAAAAGTAGTTGCTGAAAGTCAGATGAGAGCTTTTGTTACAGATGAAGAAGCGGATCTTCTGACCACATACATACTAACTCTGAAATCGGAAGAACCACCGAGAGAATATAGACGGTTTATGAATATGCCGGAAGTAAAGACTGACGGTGAGTCGCTTTACAAAAAATACTGTATCGCCTGCCATGCTACAGGCAAAATTAGTGTTTATGACGAGATTTTAAAACGTACAATCCCAGCCATAATGAACCCTGCCTTTTTAAAAGCAGCTGATAATAAATTTCTTAAAAAGGTCATTAAAGAGGGCAGAACAGGCACACAGATGACGGCTTGGAAGATTTCCGCTGCAGGGCTTTCCGACCACGAGATTGATAAAATCATAGAATATGTATCAAAGGATAGACCCGAAGAAAAACCGGAGAGATTTGGGTTTACCGACTTTACAGGAGACGGTAAGCATGGTGAGAAGTTATATGAAATTCGTTGTGTCTTCTGTCATGGCTCAGATGGAAAAGGAGGCAAGGAGATTCTTGGGATAGACCTGACCAATCCTATTGTGCAATCGGCAGATCCGGAGTTTCTTGCTATAACAGTGCGTGATGGAAGAGCGGGAACTCCCATGGCATCTTTTGGCAAAAAAGGCCTGGGTCTTAAAGATCAAGACATTGCTGATGTGATTACATATTTAAAAACGCTTTCAAGAAAGAAAGAGAGTTTATGATGAGTATGATGAATATAAGGACTAAAAGGATGGAACATTTTTTCGTCAATTTCTTACAAAAAATATTTAGGTTATCTGTATTTTGCCTTCTGCTTCTACCCATGATTTTGATACTGACATTACAGGGAGCAGAAAAAGCATATGGAGGTGATGTAGAGGAAGATAGAATAATCGAGTTGGGAAAGAAAACCTACGAAACCCGTTGTATGATATGCCACGGAAGCAAGGGTGATGGCCAGGGTTTTGCCGGTATTACCCGCAGGGTGGAAAAGAACGGTCGTGTCTTGAAAAATTACGCAAGGGACTTTACAATGGGCGTGTTCAGATTTCGCACAACTCCTAATGGATGCCTGCCGGATGATCAGGACCTGATGGATATCATTTCCAATGGTGTTTCAAGATCATTTATGCCGTCTCATAAAGACATTCTTTCTTTAGAAGAAAAAGAGGCTGTGGTAGAGTATATTAAAACTTTCTCTGAAAGATGGGAAGAGGAAGATCCCTGTGACGTAATAACTGTAAAAAAGCCTGAATGGGTGGGTAGCGCTGTATCTGTCAAAAAAGGTGAAAGGGTTTATAAAGAGATGAAATGCTGGGAATGCCACGGCGATAAAGGCAAAGGCGACGGCCCTAAATCTGACAAGATCAAAGATGACTGGGGCAAGCAAATTCTTCCATTTAATTTTGTGACAGGCGAACTCAAACGTGGATCTTCCCCTGAGAATGTCTATATCACTTTTACCACCGGTCTTGACGGAACAGGAATGCCTTCATATGAGGACTCACTGAACGAAGAAGACAGATGGCATCTTGTTTCATACACACTTAAACTGATGGGTAAACTCAAAAGCCCAAAGTAACTTAATCCATCTGATCAGTCCGATAGGTTCTGGCCTATTAATTTATTTGGTTCGTTTAATTGGCTTAACTAACATAACCAAACAAAACAAACTCAAGGAGGTATTGATGAAAAAAATTTTGATATTTACTGTATTTGTTGCACTTCTTATCCCAGGAGCATCCTTTGCACGAAAAGCCAAGTACGAAGTAGTAGAGGTAAACAATGGAGGAATTGTTAAAGGCAAGGTTAAAACAGCTATAAAGGTAAAAGATCCTGTAATAGCTATTAATATAGAGCCAAAGGAGGACCCAAAAGAAACTGAAACAGAAAGAAAAACCTGCGGTGAAAGCCAGCAAGCAGGAATGTACATCGTTTCACCTTCGAACGAAGTTAAAAATGTTTTAGTAATAGTCGAGGGAGTTAAAAAAGGCAAAGCAGCTCCAAAAAGTGATCTCAAGATAAATAATCACAATTGCCGGTTTGAGCCTCTTGTGAGCATCTCTTATATAAAATCAAACTACATTATAAAAAATAGTGATCCACTCTTTCATAACACATCTCTTGGTGTCTTACTTAAAGACAAAAGAAGAGCTGTCTATAATCTTGCTTTACCGTATCAGGACCAGGAGATCAAAAAACGTAACAGAGTTGCGGGTCTGATTGATCTGAAGTGTGACGCACATCCCTGGATGAGAGCGTATGTCTATTCATCAAGACATCCTTATGTGACCATTACAGATGCAAATGGCAATTATGAGTTAAAGGATCTCCTTCCTGGAAAATATACAGTTAGATTCTGGCACGAAGGTTTTGAAGAAGAGGCAAAAGAGATTGAAGTAAAGACCGGTAAAGTTTCCGAGCTGGATGTCAGTTTTTCAAAAACGAGAAAACCTGATTTTTTAGGTAGACTGTAGATTTTTTTGCAAAAAGAATAAAACTCTCACAAATATTTTTAACTTCATTGGCAATGCCTTTAAGTTAAAACATCTATCGCGAAGTTAAAAACGAAGCGAATGGGGGTGATATCTTTTCTTCGCAAAATCCGAACACATGGACTCATGAGTACGGTAAAGATGTTTTTTGAAATCCACAAGAAGGGAGGAAAAAGATGGAAGAGTTTATAAGAAAGTGTAAAGGTGTCGTATTCGTCTTTTGTTTCACGCTTCTTTCACTGGTTTTAATGTCAACGTTACAAGGCGTCGAAAAAGCCTATGGTGCAGACAAAGTTGAGGCAGGCAAAAAAGTCTACCAAAAGTATTGTGTTATATGTCATGGCGTCAAGGGGGACGGCATGGGGCTTGTTGGTGTTATCCACAGGGTAGAAAAAAGCGGCTTGGTATGGAACCTATATCCAAGAGACTTTACAGTTGGTGTTTTCAAGTTTCGTTCAACCCCGACAGGATGTCTGCCATCCGACAAAGATCTTTTGAATATAGTGTCGGATGGACTGCCAAGGTCAGGCATGCCCTCTCATGAAGATGTTTCCCTGGAAGACAGGAAAGCTGTCGTAGAGTATATTAAAACCTTCTCACCAAGATGGGAAGAGGAAGACCCCTGTGAAAGTTTAATTGTAAAAAAGCCTAAGTGGGTAGGCAGCCCTGAGTCCATAGTAAAAGGCAAGCAGGTGTTTAAGCAAATGAAGTGTTGGGAATGCCACGGTTATGAAGGCAAAGGTGATGGTCCCAAGTCGGACAAACTTAAAGACGACTGGGGAGATAAGATAATAGCATTTAATTTTACAACAGGAACCCTGAAGAGAGGATCTTCTGCTGAAAACGTCTATATTACTTTTAACACCGGCCTTGACGGAACAGGAATGCCTTCATACGAGGATTCGCTGAACGAGGAAGATAGATGGAATCTTGTTTCATACACGCTTAAATTATTGGGATTGGTTGAGTAATTGAAATCCAGGAAAGGAGGCGAAGCTATGTCTGATAAAAAATTTAATAGAAGAAATTTTCTTAAAATCGCAGGTGCTTCCGGTGTTGTTGCCGGCACCGGCGTAATGCTGCCTAAAGGCGCTCTATCAGCAAAAACAGAACACAACGGTAAAGGCAGAGCTAAAAATGAAGTAAAGCCAGGTGAGCTTGATGATTACTATGGCTTCTGGAGCGGTGGACACTCGGGTGAAATAAGAATTATAGGTGTCCCGTCTATGCGTGAAATTAAGAGGATACCGGTTTTTAATACGGATGTGGCAAGTGGGTGGGGAATAACAAATGAGAGCAAGAAGCTCCTAAGAGGCAGGAATTTGGGAGATACTCATCACGTCCACGGCTCATATAAAGACGGTGTATATGATGGAAAGCATCTATTTGTAAATGACAAGCTAAATAACAGGGTTGCCAGAATCAGAACTGATTACATGGAAGTTGACGCAATAGTAGATATACCAAACATACAGGGAGCCCATGGGCTTTTCCCGCAGCGGTATCCGAAGACGGAATGGCTGGTGATAAACAGTGAGTTCCAAACTCCAGTGCCAAACGATGCTTCAAACAAAGATGCATTTCTTAATCCTAAAGAATACTACGGTATGCACACCATACTGGATGCCGAAAAAATGTCCATCGTGTGTCAGGTTATGGTTGATGAAAATTGTGACCTTGCCGCAACCGACTACAAGG
>CAYWZR010000064.1:0-10882 GCA_964462885.1 uncultured Nitrospirota bacterium | reverse complement strand
GGGGGCCTGCCCCTACAATGACGATGACGATTCCGTGGATATGGTTGGGCATCATTTGAAACGCGCCAATATCAATGCCGGAATAATATCGGGATGGACAATTCACAGGCGGTACTTTCAAATCATTCAAAATTACGGCTCGATTCAGCACTCTTAATTTTCTTGATCAAGAATCTGCCGGAGACCATCCTTGTTAAAGAAACAACAAAAGCCTAACCATTCTGGATCAGAATCGATTCGTTTGATTCATCGCCTTGGCGGCAGCCTAACGGGTTTGCCTTCCTTGTACCAGCTTTCCTGGATAATTTTTCCCTGTTCATTCCATTTTGTGTATTTTCCGTCAAGGCGATCGTTTACGTAATTGCGCTCTATGCTCTTCTTACCGTTTGAATGCCACACGGTCCAGAGACCATCAAGGAGGTCATTTTTGTAATTCTGCTGCTTCCACTTTTTTCCGTCTCTGTTCCAAAAAGTCCAAGTCCCCTCTTTTTTTCCGTTTTTAAAGAAAAGCTCCTCTCTTTTAACACCATTGTCATACCAGTAGGTCCAGCGCCCAACCTTGACTTCATCTTTGCTGTCTGGAGGCTTGTAGATCCAGCCCTGTCCTTTTATCGTTCCGTCTGAACCCTCGGTTTCGATCTTTTCGCCGCAGAAAAGCTCGAAGCATTTAAGCATAATAGGGCTCTTGCCAATAAAATACGGTTCCGACACCGAAAGGTCTTTTGTGTAAGGTTGTTTATTTTCGTAGATCATCGATTTTTCTTTCTGAAACTCAAAAGAGCTGCAAAAAAGACGATACTGGATGGAGGTAAACTTGCCGGAACTATATCTTGTCTTAACCCAGAATAAGATCGTTCCGTTATCACTTTCTATGTGATCCGTGTTTATGAAGTATTTTGCCGAATCATCGTACGCAATCAGCTTCCAGTTGTAGGATGAAGCATTAACAATTGATACAAATAGAAGTATAAGGAAAATTATCGCAGAAACTTTAAATCGGAAAAAAAACCTGGAAAAACAAGTTGAAAACATGTGAGGCAACTACCCGAGAAGTTCGGCCTCTACAAGTATGTCACTCCCTGTCTGCGTAACGGACATCGGCCCCAACCTGGCAGCTTCTTCAAGGATATCAATGCCAGGACCGCCTACAGATGGTATAGCGTTTCGTCCCCCGATTATTTTTGGAGCAATAAAAAACATCACCCGGTTTATGACTCCGGCCCTAAGCGCTGCGGCATTGATAGAGGAACCGCCTTCGATTAGCATAGAGGTTATACCTCTAGCGCCAATCTCACGCATAAGCTCCTTCATATAGAGTTTTCCATTTTCGCCTCTGACATGAAGGATTTCCACCCCTTTTTGCAACATAGAACTGGTCGCGGGATGTTCAGGAGGCATAACTGTGGCGATCCAGGTGGGAGCAACGCCATCTGTGAGAACCTTACTATTAGCGGGGATTTCAAGCCTTCCATCCACTATTATACGAACCGGGTTTCTTCCAGAGCGAATTCGAGCTGTCAGAGAGGGATTGTCAACTTTTATTGTACCCGACCCAACCATTATGGCCTGATTTTCCGACCGCAGCTGATGGACTATCCGGCGAGATACCGGTCCGGTGATCCACTTGGACTGACCGCCTGCTGTTGCTATTTTTCCGTCGAGACTTTGGGCTACTTTCAGAGTAACATATGGCAGACCAGTGGTGATAAAGTGAATAAAAACCCTGTTTAAGTCACGCGCTTCCTGCCGCAGAACTCCAGAAATAACATCTATCCCGGCTTCACGAAGCTTGCGAAATCCACGGCCCGAAACCTTGGGATTTGGATCTCTTATCGCTGCCACAACCCTTTTTATTCCTGCTCGGATAATACCGTCGGTACAGGGTAACGTCTTCTTATCAGTATGGCAGCAGGGTTCGAGATTTACGTAAAGCGTGGCTCCCTTTGCCTTGGAGCCTGCACGTAAAAGGGCTACGGCTTCCGCGTGAGGGGTTCCGGCTTTTTTATGGTACCCCTCTGCAATTACTCTATTGCCCTTAACCAACAAGGCGCCAACCATTGGGTTGGGGCTGGTTTTCCCCCTGGCTTTATCCGCAAGCGCAAAAGTGCGCTGCATGTAGCGCTCGTGTATGCTCATAAATAAAAGGCGAAAGACAAACGAAAAACGTAGGGCAACCCCCTGTAGTTGCCCTCACATATTAGGCACAGAAGTCTGCCCCTACTGTATTGCTTCCTTAAAAGCCTTACCAGGGGTAAATTTCGGAGCCTTAGATGCCTTGATATCAATCTCTTCACCGGTCTGCGGATTTCTACCTTTTCTGGCGGCACGTTTTGATACTGAAAACGTTCCGAATCCAATCAAAGTCACCTTGTCATCTTTTTTGAGTGCTTTTCCCAGGCTATCGGTCATTGAGTCCAGAGCCTTACCAGCCGCCGCCTTGGTGATATCTGCATCCGCCGCCATCTTTTCGATAAGTTCTGCTTTTGTCATAAAATCTGATCCTCCTCTTCCATAAATTGTTCATATGAATTAGAAGAACGTTAGCATTAAGCCCAAATCATGTCAAGAATTTTATTGCCACCGGTTTGACAAAATTCTATTGCTCCCCTATGCTAGGCTTGAAGAAAAACCTTAAAATCGACAAACATATAACATTCTTCGACCTGGAAACTACAGGTGTAGATCCGCTCACAGATCGCATAGTCGAGATAGCCATAGTAAAAATACTCCCTAATGGCGACCGCAAAACTTTATCATTGCGCATAAACCCTCAAATTCCAATCCCGACGATTGCCAGCAATATACATGGAATCACGGATGAAGACGTAAGGGATAAACCGGTATTTAAATCGATAGCCCAGGATATAGCTTCCTTTCTTGAGGGCTGCGACCTGGGCGGATTCAATATTATTCGGTTTGATGTTCCTATGCTCATCGAAGAATTCAAACGTGCCGGCATTGCCTTCTCCATCGAAAACGGGGCATTAGTTGACGCACAGGTGATTTTTCATAAAAAAGAGCCACGAACCCTGGAGGCAGCTCTTCGATACTACTGTAACAAAAGCCATGACAACGCACATGCAGCACTTGCTGATGTTGAGGCCACAATTGACATTCTAGAGGCTCAGCTAGACCGCTACGATGATGTGCCAAGAACTACTGAGGATTTGCATAAATACTGCGATCAGAAGAACCCATTGTTTGTTGACAGGTTCGGTAAGATGGTATGGCGAGATGGTGAGGCCTGTTTGAACTTCGGCCCTCACCGAGGTAAATCCCTAAAAGAGGTTGTTGAGCACGACAGCGGATTTCTAGACTGGATGCTTAGAAAAGACTTCTCTTCCGAAGTCAAGGAAATAATTTTGAACGCCATGTCTGGAACCTTCCCCTCACCACCGCCTGAAAAACCAAGCGCCGGGGATGCGCCCCAAAGTCAAGATAAGCAGGAAAAACAGAAAAATAATATAGTTACTACTGATAGAGACAAGCAGCCTTTACCTGAAAAGGCCAAAGCCGGGAAAGAAGTACAAAAAAAGGAAAGCAAAGTAACTGAGAGCGACAAACAACCTTCGCTTTGGTAGGTGATCGATAAGGTGGTAGAATTCTTACTATTTATTGAGAATACTACTCACCTTGGACAAAAGTTCATCGAGGTTATAAGGCTTTTGAATAAATCCCTCGGCCCCCATATTTAGAATATCCTTCACCGGACTATCCTCATCGTAACCACTTGAG
Organism: uncultured Nitrospirota bacterium; assembly: GCA_964462885.1. Lineage (GTDB taxonomy): Bacteria > Nitrospirota > Thermodesulfovibrionia > SZUA-242 > SZUA-242 > JALUUO01. The sequence continues at coordinate 7,147 of CAYWZR010000064.1, read as the reverse complement.
ACCAAAACCTTTATATCAGGCCTAATCTTTTTTAGTTCCACATACGCCTCTTTGCCGTTCATTCTTTTCATAATGATGTCAAGAATGACAAGAGTTATATCCGGATTCGTTTTAATGGTTTCTACCGCATCATCGCCATCCTCAGCAATTAGAACACTATAGCCGGAACCGGCAAGGATGTCTGTCGCAACTTCGCGCACAACTTCTTCGTCATCAACAACAAGTACTGAGCCTGTGGGAGGGGGAGCTTGTTTATAGCCGGTATCAATCACAGACTCTGAAGCATTGTCATCTGGAAGCTGCATTGTAGTTGGCCAAAGAAGTTCAATCGTGGTCCCGATATCAGGTTCGCTTTTTGTATGAATCATTGCTTTGTGCTGCCTTGTAATTCCGTATATGGCAGCCATGCCAAGCCCACGACCGGTTCCCTTGGTGGAATAAAAAGGTTCGAATACCTTCTCCAGCACCTCCCGGGACATTCCGCATCCAGTGTCCTGAACGATAATGGAAACGTAGACACCATCTGGCTCAGCATATGTAAAATCCTCAGGAATAGATTCAGCGAGCTTGGTCGTAATAATGATTTCGCCCTTTCCATTAGTCGCTTCAGCTGCGTTCATTATTATATTAATCAGCGTCTGGTGGAATTGTCCGCGATCTGCTACGATCATAGGAAGCCCTGGCTGGAGATTAGACGTCACTGTTATCTGACGGTCGATTATACGCGAGATGAAGGACAGAGTTTCCTCGATAAACTGATTTATATCTATTTTTTCAGGAAGAAACTTACCACCTTGTGCATATGCCAGTAAACTCTTGGTCAGATCGGCCATCTTCAGAGCCGAATCCCGAATAATACAGAGAAGCTTATGCTTGCTGTCATTGACATCCATATTTTTAAGGAGAAGTTCTGCACCACCCAGCACTCCCACCAATAGGTTATTATAGTCATGAGCCACTCCGCCGGCCAGTGTTCCGATTGACTCCATCTTCTGCGCTTGAAAGAGCTGGTTTCGAAGAAGTTCCTGCTCCTTGACAGCCTGAATTTCATCGGTTATATCCATATGCTGAACAACTGCATTCTTCAATCTTCCAGAGGCATCCAGCACAGGAAACACCGAGAAACGAATAATTCTTTCTCCTTTGCCCGGAATATAATAATTCGTCTGAAACTCAGCCTGATGATTTTCTTCAAAAACCATGCGTATGATATCGAGGTGTCCGTTCTTGCGAAGTTGGGCATCCTCAAAAATTCGGTACGCGCCAACAGATCGCTCCTGCTCCACATTAAAGACTTTGGCATAAACATTGTTATGGAGAACGCAGACACCATCTTTATCAGTAATAAGAGTACTCACAGGACTCTGTATTATAATTCCCTCAAGGAAATGACGGGCATAAGCCTGCTCCTCCAGAGACACTGCCAAGTCTCGGCTGTACTCCCCAAGGTAATGAGCCTTTTTTTCAAGGGGAAGAACGTCTCTGTGTCCGGTAAGGTAAGCATTCAAGGTAGCGACAAAGCTATCCACATCAATAGGCTTGGGAATATAGCCGTCGCAACCCGCCACCAAGCAGCGTTCCCGCGAACCGGGAAAAACGTTTGAGGTAATAGCGACTATGGGTATATTCAAAAGACCCGGCGTGCTTTTGATAATGGTGGTTGCTTCGCTTCCATCAAGTCCGGGCAGATTGATATCCATCAAAATCAGGTCAGAACTATCTTCTCCGGCTATTTTTATTCCACTTAGTCCGTCCGGTGCCTCAATCACTGTGTGTCCAGCCGACTCAAGCAATCTCCGCACAAGGAGTAAATTTTCCGGGTTGTCTTCTATGTGTAGAATTTTAGCCATATATAAACTCTTAAATCTTACAATCAGCAGTAACCGACTACTTTATCTGTGTATTAAAACAGTAAAGCTAAATAGTGTCAACCAGATCAGAGTCTCTTCACCTTTTTCATGTCATTAATGCAAAAAATATACAACAATAAAAGTTGACATCGTGTCTTGATAACGTGTTAAAATTTGGCTACCGTGGGGGAGGTTTTCAATAAGACCTGAGAGTTTCCGAAAGTCGAAAGTAATAGACCGGAAAGACCCCTTGAACCTGACTTGGATAATACCAGCGGAGGAAACGGATTAAACATTTTTCCCCGCCTGCCAAAAGCTGTCGTTATTATTTTAGTTAGTTTACGAAAAAAAGTTCCCAAAGAATAAGCTGCACCTTGAACCAATCACTATCATTAATTATTAAAGTGCCATGAGAATCAGACTAAATGGTGAACCTAACGAAGCGCCTGATGGCGTTACTATTTCAAACCTGCTTGCAGGTCTCGGTATATCTGAAGATCGTGTTGCAGTAGAGGTTAATATGGATATCATAAAAAAGAAATTTTACAAAACCCACGTACTCCATGAAGGCGATGAGGTGGAAGTAGTAAATTTCGTGGGCGGAGGTTCTGTGTGATGGAAGAAGAAAAAGAAAAGCTGGTAATAGGAGGCACTCGGTTTTCGTCCCGCCTCTGGGTTGGAACCGGTAAGTACAAAGATTTTAAGGAAACAGCTCTTGCGGTGGAGGCTTCCGGCACTGATATGGTGACAGTTGCGGTGCGAAGAGTAAATATAACTGATAAGTCCTCGGAGAACCTCTTGGACTTCCTTGACCTTAAACGTGTAAAGATCCTACCCAATACAGCCGGATGCTACACCGTAGAAGACGCTGTTCGTTACTCGCGCCTTGCAAGGGAAGCTGGAATCTCCGACATGATTAAGCTGGAGGTGATAGGAGACGAAAAAACACTTTTCCCTGATGTCGTAGGGTTGCTTGAAGCTACAGAGGTTCTTGCAAAGGAGGGATTCATCGTTCTTCCCTACACAAACGATGATCCAATTATGGCACAACGACTGATTGATGCCGGTGCTGCTGCAGTTATGCCTCTTGCCGCACCCATAGGATCTGGCCTGGGCATCAGAAATCCTTATAATATAAAGATTATTCTTAAAACAATTAAAGCTCCAATAATTGTAGATGCCGGAGTCGGAACAGCATCCGATGTAACAGTAGCCATGGAACTTGGCTGTGACGCTGTATTAATAAATACAGCAATAGCCGGAGCAAAAGACCCAATAACAATGGCGGCGGCAATGAAACATGCAGTAATAGCAGGCAGGCTTGCCTTCAAGGCCGGACGAATTCCGAAGAAACTTTACGCTACAGCATCAAGCCCTCTTGATGGAATGCTCCTGTAAAGAAAATTGTGATGATGCCGGTTGGAGCTTCAGTCTCTATCTTATTACAGATAGAAAAATCCTACCCAAGAACTGTTCTCTTGAGTCAGCCGTGGAACAGGCGCTTGAAGGCGGTCTGAAGGCGGTTCAATTAAGAGAAAAAAACCTTACTACTACAACCAGGGACCTTCTCCGAATGGCCGAGAAAATGCGAGAGCTTACATCCCGCTACAATGCCAAGTTATTTATAAACGACCGTCTGGATATTGCCCTGGCGGTTGAGGCGGATGGCCTGCATTTGGCCACAACAAGCATACCGACAGATGCAGTACGACGGGTAGCGGGGGGGGATTTCTAATAGGAGTCTCAACCCACAACATGACCGAAGCACGCCTGGCAGCAGAGAAAGGCGCTGACTTTATAACCTTCGGACCGGTTTACGGTACACCGTCAAAGCGGTCGTACGGCAAACCAGTGGGACTTGAAATGCTTAGAGAGGTTGCCACAAAAGTTTCTATCCCGGTCTTTGCCCTGGGTGGAATTAAACTCGAACGGGTGAAAGAGATAAAACGATACGGGAGTTACGGAGTAGCGCTGATATCGGATATCCTAGCATCTGATAACATAAAGGAAAGGACAGAACAGTTTCTGAAGGGGCTGCAAGCGTATTAACGTGTGCTTTTAAACAAAACAACCTCTTAAAACATTAAATATGACAAGAATAGAACATGCAAAACAAGGCGATATAACAGACGAGGTCAAAGCTGTTGCCGAACGTGAGTGCGTTAACGCCGAGCAATTGGCCAGTGATATTGCCGAGGGTCTGTCAGTTATTCCTATCAATAGCAGGCACAAAATACAACCGATCGGCATAGGCCGGGGTCTTTCGACAAAGATTAACGCAAACATCGGCACATCCAAAGACAGTGTATTGTTTGAAACCGAAAAGGCTAAGCTCGACCTGCTTGTTAAGTACGGAGCAGACGCTGTTATGGACCTCTCGACCGGCGGTCCTATTCGTGAACTCAGAGCAATGATAATGGAGAGATCTCCCATAGCTGTGGGCACAGTACCAATCTACGAGACTGTGGTTCGCACTGTTCAGCAGAACCGCAGCATAGCCGGGATGACTGCTGATGATCTTTTCGGTGTGATAGAAGAACATGCTAAAGAGGGGGTTGATTTTGTAACCGTACATTCCGGTCTTACTCTTAAGGCAGTCGAGCGTCTTAAAAATGAGGGCAGAGTGCTGGACATAGTAAGCCGTGGCGGGTCTTTTCTACTTGAGTGGATGATTTTTAATGGAAAGGAAAATCCTCTTTATGAGGATTTCGATAGATTACTTGAGATTGCTAAAAAGTACGACATGACTCTCTCTTTAGGCGATGGACTACGTCCTGGATGCCTTGAAGATGCCACTGATAGAAGCCAGCTTGAAGAACTTCTCACACTGGGTGAACAGCGAGACAGATCACTAGCACAAGGAGTACAGGTTATAATCGAAGGTCCGGGACATGTGCCTTTAAATCAGGTAGAATTAAACATACGACTGCAGAAAGAAATCTGCAAGGGCGCTCCCTTTTATGTACTTGGGCCTCTTGTAACCGATTCCGGCATGGGCTACGACCATATCACAGGAGCCATAGGCGGAGCGATTGCGGCTGCGGCCGGAGCGGATTTTCTTTGCTATGTAACTCCGGCAGAACATATACGCCTTCCGAGTCTTGATGATGTGCGGGAAGGGGTAATTGCCTCGAAGATTGCCGCTCATGCCGCTGACATTGCAAAAGGGATAAAAGGAGCCGTTAACAGAGACAAAAAAATGGCCCGTGCGCGAAAAAACCTTGACTGGTCCGGCCAGATAGCACAAAGCTTTGACCCTGAAAAAGTAAAAGCTTGGCGAGCTGAAACACCGCCCTCTGAAAGTGATGTCTGTAGCATGTGCGGAGAATTCTGCGCTATACGTACTGTAGAGCGGGCGCTTAAAATGAATAAAAAATGAAGAATGGTGAACGATGAACTTTGTTGACTGCAACATCTTTTTATTCCTACTTTTGCAAAGGGTGCGCTCAAATCAGGCCCGAAGACGGAATGCGAAAATGTTAAGTTATTTTTGAGCGAGTCCATAAGTGAAAACAGCCCTCTCTATTGCCGGAAGCGATCCTACCGGTGGCGCTGGATTTCAAGCCGACCTGAAGGCCTTTGCCGCCTTTGGAGTACACGGTCTCTCTGCTGCAACAGCGCTTACGGCTCAGTCAACATGTTCTATTTCTACGGTTCATCCTGTGCCGACTGAGTTCTTTGAAGTTCAACTTGATACTCTTCTTTCAGACATAAGGCCCGACGCTCTAAAAACCGGCATGCTACATAATGCCAAAATCATTGATCAGTTGATCTTATCGATTAAAAAACATGAACTGACAAACTTGGTGATTGATCCTGTTTGTGTCTCTTCATCCGGTGCTGAACTACTTGATGAAGAGGGTTTTAAAATGCTCAGGGACAGACTTATCCCCATGGCGCGCGTTATAACACCGAACCTTGCAGAAGCGGAAAGGCTCACGGGTTTAACAATTTCTAGTAAATCTAAACTAACCGGTGTGGCTGAGCGGATCATAAGAATGGGGCCGGATGCCGTGGTGATAACCGGAGGGCACTGGGAGGGGGAGACCGTGGATTTTTTCCTTGACGGCAGTAATTGCATATTTCTTCGCGGAAAAAAAATCAAAGGCGAATTTCACGGAACAGGCTGTGCCTTTTCCGCTGCGCTCACGGCTGGCCTTGCAATAGGGAGCACACTGAAAAAAGCTGTGCATGATGCGCATTTCTACGTCCTGAGTGCAATCACTTATGCATTTACGCCGGGTTCCGGAGCAGCACTTCTTGGAACAAGGGGGACTTGATTTATGCCTTTACGCTTTCAGAGACTTCTGACTATTTTTCTTGGTTTAGCAATCGTAAGCACTCTCCATTTTGTCACAAGAACCGACTTGGCAGGTTTACATGTGTGGCACATATTTTTTAGAAAACTCTATTTTATTCCCATTGTAGCAGGCGCGGTTTGGTTTGGACTTTACGGAGCATTTATTACCGCTTTTACCGCTATAGCTGTTTACAGCATGCATATGTTATTGAATTGGCCATCGGCTGATATGGAAAGAATGAATCAGATTGGTGAAATGGGGAGTTTTCTTATATTGGCTGCTGTTTCCGGGGTTCTAGTGACTCTTGAAAATAGGTACAGGGAAAGAGCTGATAGAATTCAGCGCCAAGCCGAAAGGGAAAAAATAGGCGCATCCGTAGCAGCCCTTACCGAAACTCTAGGGGCTCGTGACACAGACACACGGGATCATTCAAAACGGGTGGCTGGACTGGCTAAGGGATTCGCCTCTTTTCTGAAATTTCCAGCAGAAGAACTTCATGATATTTACCTTGCCGGTGTTCTGCACGATATAGGAAAAATAGGTATTCGAGACGACGTGCTTCTTAAGCCAGACAGCCTAACCGATGAAGATCGTCATAAGATCATGAAACATCCAGAGATTGCCGAGCATATTTTAGCTCCTATCGGGTTTGAGAAGGTAGTTAGTTATATTGCAGCTCACCACGAAAACGTGGACGGCAGTGGTTACCCCAAGGGATTAAGCGGCAAAGAAATTCCCGTGCCAGGCCTGATTTTAGCTATAGCAGACACCTACGATGCGCTCAAATCCGGACGCTCCTACAAAGGTCCCATGAGCGAGAGTATGGTCCAGAAGATCATGACAGACATGGCAGGAAAGAAACTAGATAAGAATTTACTGGAGATTTTTTGGAACTATATCGATTCGTTATCTGCGGAAGGTACGTCTAACTAAACTCTGTGCATAAATTCAGTCTCTCTATCTGTCATTCCGGCAGTCCTTAAGCCGGAATCCAGT